>JBIKMD010000705.1:0-3732 GCA_044359465.1 Myxococcota bacterium | reverse complement strand
TTAACAACGTCTCACACGCCACGCGTGCTTTGGGATCTTGGGTCAAGATCGCGTCGAGGACGGCGTCCGACACTTGGTCGGCCATTTTGTCTGGATGACCCTCGGTGACAGATTCCGAGGTAAAGAAGTAGTTTTGCTTGCTCATGCGCAGCTCCTTGATGAAGCCCGGTCGCATAGGTGTTTCGTCTTCTAGCGTCAACGCCTCATGCGCGATCCCCAGCGGCCCACGAAGATGCTTCCGCCACCGTTCAATTCCATCAATGTATTCCGGGGCGTGTAGCGTGGCGCAACGAGCCCAGCGGGTTCAGAAGCCCAAGTCGTTCTAGTGACCGCCGAGTCGTAATTGATGGTGCCATCTGCGTTGAAGCCAATGGTCAATTCTTCGATGTAATTATTGATGTCGCGCGCCCCGCTCGGCGGCGTCGTAGAGTCAGCATCCGAGACATCATCAAAGCTGCCAACGGCCAGGACGAGCGAAGTGACACGCCCATCGGCGTTGCGTGTGAGACCTACCACAGTCATCGCGTGATCAATGCGCGTATCGCGCGTGAGGACCCCTGCCCTTTGACGATTGTGGTTCATGAAGATGGTGTCACCCACGCGGAGCGCTGCGATGTCGATCTCGGGAACGTTGACGTCGCCGCGGTTGTCACGGCCAGGATCAACCACGTGGGCCACACGCGAGACAGCATCAGCCACGATGCCACCAGCGCGCAGGTTCGTGCCGCGCATCATTGATGCGGTAGGATCGAGTGGTTCAATCAGGCGTTCTGCGCCGTAACCAGGTCGCACAGCCCTGCCCCCGCGCGCATCGAGACGCGTGAAAAAGCCACCCGGCGCGCCAAAGCTCAGCAGACTCCAATCGATCTCACCGAGCGTCCGGCGCCCATCAGCTGAGCTTGGCATGGGGAGGGCAGCTCCAGTTTGAGCCTGAAAGTAAGTGCGAAACGCGTCCATCAGGAACAAGCCTACGGTTTTACAATCACATTCTACGACCACGCGGCGCAGGTGCGGCCAGTACTCGCCAACAAAACGTGAGTAGGCGGCTGCAATTGCCACATTGTTCCAATCAATCGTCCCGGTTGGGCGTGTGATGGCGCTGAGGCCTGTCCAATCATGCAGCACAGCGAGGCTCGGTGTTGCCACGGCATCCACGTTCGCAAGTGCGGCATCGAGCGCGAGGAGTGTTGCTTGGTCCACAACCCCGTCCGTTCGCAGTGATGTCAGCGTGGCATCTCGATTGTGCGCTTCTTGAAACGCGCGCACCGTCGCAAGTGTGTTCGGACCAAACGACCCATCGATGACTCTGTCCCCATAACCAAGACGCATGAGCGCGTACTGAATCGCCGTCACCTGCGTGCTTCGGCCTGAACGGATCTCGCCAGAAAGCCCGCGCGGAAACGCACGCGTGAGGGCAATGTCGCCGAAGAGACTCGGCGCAGCAGCGACGCTCGCCCTGCGCAGCACGGCCAGTGCACTCCCCGCGGCCGATGGCGCAGCATCCGTTCCGAGCTCGAGCGTGGTGGTGTTTCGATCTCGGTCGATCCGATCGAGCGCAGCGAAGACAGCGTACCACTAGCTCGGACCCGAGATCATGCCGTCGCGATCAGCATCCGCCGCCGCCACAGCCGCAGACACTGAGCGAACGACAGCCGAAGGCGCCGCGGCGAGAGCCCGTCTCGCGTCAGCAACACCAAGCGTAGAGGAGCGCAGACTGTGCAAAAACGCGTCATAACGAAGGCGTGTCATGCGCTGGTTATCGTTGACGGGTGCGCGAAGTCGTTGACACCTTCGGGACAAAAGACAGGCTCGTGACACAAGGGGTGTAAAACGACGCTTACTTGCACCGCGGTGGGTTCAATGTAATTTCCCGCCCATGCCCAATTACATCCTGTGCCTAGACCAGGGCACGACTGGTTCGACGGCGCTCGTCCTCGATGAGTCGCTCAGCGTGCTTGGCAAGGTGAATCGGGAGTTTCAGCAGCATTTCCCCAGGCCAGGGTGGGTCGAGCACCATCTCGATCAGATCTGGAACTCGATGACGCAGGCGATCGCGGATGTGCTCGCTCAAACCCGCATCGACCCCAAACAGATCGCGTGCATCGGCATTACCAACCAGCGCGAAACCAGCGGATTCTGGAACCGAAAAACGGGCGATGCCTTGGCCCCAGCAATTGTTTGGCAATGTCGCCGCACGGCCGAACGCTGTGAGCAGCTCAAACAAGCTGGCCACGAAGCCATGATCTTCAAGAAGACGGGTCTCGTGGTCGACGCTTATTTTTCTGGAACAAAGGCGGAATGGCTGCTCGAGAATGTCGCCGGTCTGAAGGAGAAGGCAGCGTCTGGCGAGGCAGCCTTCGGAACCATTGATTCGTATTTGGTGCATAGGCTCACGGGCGAGCATGTGACGGATGTCAGCAATGCCTCCCGTACCATGCTCTTCAACATCGATACCCTCGCCTGGGACGATGCGCTGCTCGCGCTCTTCAAAGTGCCCAAGTCGTGTTTGCCACGGGTCGTCTCTTCTGCAGAAATCGTAGGCACAACGCGTGGTGTTCCTGGGCTGCCAGATGGCATCGCAGTCAGCGGCATTGCCGGCGACCAGCAAGCGGCACTGTTTGGCCAAGCCTGCTTCGAGCCCGGCATGGCCAAATGCACCTACGGCACTGGCGCGTTCATGCTGCAAAACGTTGGAAGCAAACGCAAAGACAGCCACGCCAAGCTGCTGACCACCGTGGCATGGAAAGTCGGTGACCAAGTGAACTACGCCCTCGAAGGCAGCGTGTTCATTGCTGGCGCCGTGGTTCAGTGGTTGCGCGACGGGCTTGGCTTCATAGAGACCTCAGCCCAGATCGAAAAGCTCGCGAGCAGCGTACCGGATTCTGGCGGCGTGACCGTCGTACCGGCTTTCGCTGGTCTTGGTGCGCCCTATTGGCGCGCCGATGCTCGCGGCATTATCACGGGCATCACCCGCGGCACTACGCGGGCGCACATTGCACGCGCAGCAGTCGAAGCGATCGCGCTGCAGAACTTCGACGTCCTCGAAGCCATGCAATCGGACGCGGGGCCCTTGTCCTTGCTGCGTGTCGACGGCGGCGCCGCTGCGAATAACCAACTATTGCAGTTTCAGGCAGACGTCTTGTCGGTTCCATTGTCGCGACCGAAAGTGATCGAAACGACCGCGTTTGGTGCGGGCTGCCTTGCTGCCATTGGTAGCAAGCTGTTCGAAGGGACGAATAAAGTGAAAGACGTGTGGAGAGAAGACCGCAGGTTCACGCCGCAAATGCCAAAAGACGAAGTGAAGGCCCACATTGCGCGCTGGCGCGATGCGGTGAAGCGAGCATGACAATGGAACCCACGTTTTCCGTCGGCAAAGAATGGATCGTAGAATGCAGCGGTGTGCGCCCGGAAGTGCTGCGTGATGCCACGCGACTGCGCGCCGTTTGTGAGCGAGTGATTCAAGACATTGGCTTGCACGTCGTGGGCGATCCGCAGTGGCATACCTTCCCAGGCGCTGGCGGCGTCACCGGTTTGTACTTGCTCAGTGAATCGCACCTCGCTTGCCACACCTATCCTGAATATTCGGCGGCGACCTTCAACCTCTATTGCTGCCGCGAACGCAGCGATTGGCCGTGGCACGAGCAACTCAAGGCACTGCTCGGTGCAAACAAGGTCGACGTGCGCGCCGTCTCACGCAACCTCAAATTGATTGGACGAACTTGAGCCCTGTTT
>JBIKMD010000703.1:0-3733 GCA_044359465.1 Myxococcota bacterium | reverse complement strand
TGCGTCTGGCACGGTTTGCGCCGATGCAGATGTTTGTAACGGCGCAGAAACCTGCAACGGAAGCGGCGTTTGTTTGCCTGGTGAGCCTGCGTCACTGAACGACGCTAATGCGTGCACTCTAGACGCTTGTGATCCCATCTTGGGCGTCACGCATGAGCCGAATCCCAATTGTGCGAACCTGCCTCCGGACCCGAGCGCTGTTGCACCCACTAACGATTTGACGGTGGCAACGGATATCGCCACGGCGGCCGAGTTCATCATCTATGAGCTACAAACGGATTTCACTACCGGCATCGACCCATCGCTGTTTAGTGTCCTTCGTGGCGTGGTGCGGGATGCTTCGGGCGCTCCTCTGCCCGGCGTCACTGTCTCCATTAGCTCGCGTCCGGAGTTTGGCTACACGCGCACGCGTGCGGACGGCGCTTACGATCTTGTCGTTCAAGCGGGTGGGGATCTTTTGGTCGAGCTCAATTTGTCCGGTCACGCACCATCCTGGCGCCGGGTAACACCGCTGCGGCGAGATTACACCGCACTTGCACCAGTGACACTGCTTGCGCTCAACGGACATCCGTCCGCACTCAATACGACGGGCAGCTCAACCTCAGCGCAAACTGCGACGCTGACCACGCGGTTTGGTAAGAGCGCATTGCTCATCTTTCCGGCAGGGATCGCGGCGACTTTGATCCATGTTGATCAAAGCAGCGAGCCTCTCCCCGCCATGCACGTGTCGTTCGAGGAGTATGATACTGATTCGGGTGGCAGCGCGGCGCCGGTGTCTGCCCGTGACGCGAGTGCTGTTTCGTTCGACATCAGCGCAACCGAAGCCGAGCCTGGCGCGCAGGTCACCTTCGATCATCCCGTCTTCATCTATCTTGATGAGGCAGACGGTTTTCCCGTTGGAACCACGATGCCGCTAAAGACCTTCGTCTCCACCGGCTCAGCGTGGCAGGCGGGACTTGGTGCGCGTGTGATTGGCCTGGTTGGCGCTAGTGGCGGCCTTGCTCAGGTGGACCTCGACGGCGACAGCGTCGCAGAATCGATTCTCGATCTCGCAGCTGCAGGCATCACGGAAGACGAGCTTGTTTCGCTCGCCAGCGCAGCGATCACGCCGCGGCCCGTTTGGCGTTTCGCTGTGGCACACTTCTCTCCGTATGCCGCGCAGACAGGGCGCTCTGGAGCGGCTGCGATGCCTCCCGTTCTGTTTCCTCTCCCTTTGATCGACATTCCTCGTCAGGCTGGCCCGATTAGCCCTAAAAACAGGGCCGCAAACGTGCGCGCCAGTCTCACTGGAGTTGGTGGAGGTTTGTCCTATCAAAGCGATCGCGTCAGCGGCGCAGCGGATGGAAAAACGCTGAAGATACGACTGCTCGGCGACACGGTGCCTGCCGGGTTGTTGCGTGTTGAGGTTGATGCCAACATCGCGGGCAATACCTATCAGGTGATCGACGCGCCCTCCGCCAACATGGTGGGCGAGATTGTATGGAACGGGCGCGATGGGTATGGGCGCGAAGTCCAAGGTCCAAAGCGTGCTGATGTGACCATCAGCTATGTCTTTCCGCAGTCATTCGACATCCCTGATGGGAGCGTCGTGAAGGGCGAGAGGCGCGTTGTGCAGCGCCAACGCGTCGTACTCGGCGGGTGGAACAATGCCGCGATGGGCCTTGGCAACTTTAATCTGGCACAGCTCAAGGCTTACGACCCTGTCAACGAGATGATGTATGACGGCACGGGGAGAGTTCTAGGCAAAGAGACGTTTGGTCAGCGCATGATTTCGCTCGGCGTTGGGATTCACCCAAACTTCATTGATGGCACGGATCGCTCGAACTACGGCAATCCACCTTGGGGCGTCTCGACCTTCGATGTGCGGGCAACGCTGACATTGGGCGATAGCCTCGTTTGGTCTCAGGGCCGCGAGGGTTCAACCAGCACGGAGATCCGCGTCGCGACACAGCTGCAACCTCGTAACTGGGGAGGGGAAGCGTTGTACCGCTTAGCGGGCTACTACTTTGCGCCTGCTGGCTACGCCGGCAACGACGGGCCTCCGGGGCTGGCGCTCTTTCGGCAGCCGCAAGGGCTCGCCGCCGACGCGAAGGGTCGCATCTATGTGGCAGATACAGGCAACCATTCCATTCGGCGCATCGAGCCGGACACGGATCCCGACGCGCTCGTCATAAGACACTTCGCCGGCGTGGCTGGCGGCTATTCTGGATACAACGGTGACGGAGGCACCGCGAGCAGCGCGGCGCTCCACTCGCCAACACAGCTCGCGATCACGCCCGATGGTTTCATCTACGTCGCTGACACGGGAAACCATGTCATTCGTCAGATCGATCCCGATGGCATCATCACCACCATTGTTGGAACGGGCGGCGCCGGCTTTAACGGCGACAACCATTCGGGAACTGACACGCAGCTTTCTTCTCCGCGCGGCGTGGCAGTTGGTAGCGACGGCACGCTGTACATTGCAGACACTGGGAACCATCGCATCCGCAAGTTTGGACTCGACAATGTGGTGCAAACGATTGCGGGTAATGGTGTTGCCGCCGTCTCTGGTGATGCAGGTCTTGCGATCGACGCGCAAGTCAGCGCGCCAACCAATGTTGTTGTCGACAGAGAGAACCGCGTTTACTTCCTCGATGGAACTGATCTCGAATCTGGCTTCGTGCGCATGATTGACGCGTCTGGTTTCATCTCCACTGTCGCGGGGAGCGGTACTAACGACAGCACTTGGAGCTTACGCTTTCGCGAAAGTCCCTCGTTATCTGTGCCGCTCATTCGACCTGCGGGCTTGTCGATTGATGACGACGGCTCTGTCTATTTTGGATCGAACTATCACTCTGGAACTGGTGAGACCATTGGCTCGATCCTGAGAATGAGCGAGCCACGAGCGACGCGGCACGATGGGAAGATCTATGTCTCTGATCCTGCTGCGTCGGCCGTGTATGTCTTCAATGAAGACGGGCGCCATGTGCAAACGCTCGATAGCTGGACGGGTGGCATACGGTATTCGTTCACCTATCGCGCTGATGGTCGCTTGAGTCATTTTGCAGATGGTTACGGCAATGAGACGACGCTTGAGTACGATAGCGAGGGCATCGCGACTGGGATCGTGAGCCCCTATGGCCAGCGCACAGAGATGAACATCGAAGATGGCAAGCTCGTGGGACTCGTGAGTCCGGCGGGTGAGGCGACGACGTACACGTATGGCAGCGGCGGCTTGCTCACCCAAACGACGAGTGCGAATGGTGCGACCTCAACCTTCGGCTACAACACCAGCGGCGCCTTAGAAAACTTTACCGACGCCGCAAGCGCTACAACCACGCTGTCGAAGAGCGGCGACGATTTTGGCTTCGAGGTGGATCAACGCTCGCAGCTCGGTCGCGGAAGAATTTTCCACGAGAGCGGCGTCGGCCGTGAACAACGCGTGAGCCGCGTAACGCAAGCGGACAACACCTTTGTGCAGCGGGTCAGTTTTGGTGGGCTCAACCGCGTCACGTCGAGCAATGGCACAACAGCGACGCAGAAGAATGGTGGTGACCGGCAGTTTGGTACTTCCAGCGCCGCGCCGCGTGAATGGACTGGCTCCGTTGAGCTGCCGAGTGGCCTGCATAGTGAAAAATCGGTCACGACTGAATTTCAAAGCATCGATCAAGATGCGCCCATGGTGTTCGACTCGTTCCACATGGAGACGAACACGAACGGGCGGGTGTCCACACGTGACTTCGTACAGTCG
>JBIKMD010000702.1:0-3737 GCA_044359465.1 Myxococcota bacterium | reverse complement strand
CGGCGAACACGTTCATCAGGAAAACAGCGACGAGGAGCGGAGGTGTGTTCCCCGCTGGGATGTACGCTGATGCGAGAGTGACGGCTGCGAGCAAGAGCTGCAGTGGTAGGATCCACGCGCGATACCCTTGGCCATAGCGGTCGACGAGCGGCGCCCAGAGAAACTTGACGGCCCAAGGAAGCGAGAGCAGCCCAAGAAAGCCAATCGTGCTGAGCGACACGCCTTGCTCACGCAGATAAACGGGGAGCGCAGTTGCTTGAAAACCAAACGGCATTCCCTGCGCAAAATAAAGCGGCAAAAGTACGGCGAGCGAGCGTCTTGGCAGCACAGGCGTTCGCTGCTAGCGCGCCTGTCATGCGAACTCCATTGTACGAGATTCAAAAAGCCCGTGGCGCCCGCTTCGTCGACTTTGGTGGTTGGGATATGCCGGTGCAATTTACCGGCGGGATTGATGAGCACAACGCCGTGCGTACGGCTGTAGGCCTGTTCGATGTCTCGCATATGGGTGAAGTGCGCATCACTGGCAAAGACGCCATTGCGTTCACTCAAAAGCTCGTCACGCAAAACGTTGAGAAGCTCAAAGTGGGCGACGCTTGTTATACGGTCATGTGCAACGAGCAAGGCGGCATCGTCGACGATTTGATCGTGTACCGAGAGGGCCAAGACGCCATCTTCTTGATCATCAACGCCGGCACCACGCCAAAAGATCTCGCGCACATGCGAGAAGTAGCCAAGGGCTTTGACATCACGCTCAAAGATCTCTCGCCCGAGTATTCGCTCATCGCCGTGCAGGGTCCGCTCAGCAACAAGCTGCTCGAAGGGCTCGTTCCCGAGTACCCGCAAAAGCGTTTCACCTTCCTCGACACAAAGACCAAAGGCGGCCTCACGGTGCGTGTGGCGCGGACGGGGTACACGGGTGAGCTCGGCGTAGAGATCGCTGTCCTCAATGCTGATGCGGAGAAGCTGTTTCTCGAAATCGAAAAAGCGGGCGCGCCGGTGGGGCTCAAATGCTGCGGTCTTGGTGCGCGTGACTCCCTCAGGCTCGAGAAGAAAATGCCACTCTACGGCATGGACATCGACGACACGACCTCGCCGCTCGAAGCGGGCATCGATTGGGTTGTGAAGCTCGACAAGTCATCGGACTTTTTGGGTAAGGCCGTGCTTACCAAACAAAAGGCCGAGGGCGTTAAACGCAAGTGGGTGGGTTTCAAGATGGCGAACAACTTGATTCCTCGCCACGGCTATCCGGTGCTGGTCGACGGCAAAGAAGTGAGCAAGGTGACAAGTGGGCTCATGAGCCCAAATCTTCGGGTGGGTATTGGTTGCGCTTACGTACCTACGGCGGACGCAGTGGAGGGTCGCAAGATCGAGATCGTCATTCGTGACAAGGCGGCGCCTGCCGAAATCGTGAAGACACCCTTTGTTTAAATTTAGTACACCACTACCGCCGTGGCGCTGCTTCCAATGAAGGTGTTCGCTCCGCTGAGCGAGCGCGTTCGCACCAAGGTAGTGCCAGGTGTGAACACCTCAACTGCGGAGTAGTCTTCCTCTATCGCGCCGCCGTCTGTGTAGTAGAACTGGGTGACCGCGACAATCTCGCTGCTTGGTGCTGCGTAGGCTAGATCCGAAGCGTAGTAGCTCGCAATGTCCGCTACGCCCGCTTGCTTCAAGAATGGCGCGGACCCAATGTAACTCGTGCTGCCGGCTCGCGGCATCTCGAAAGCGATAGAGGTTTGTCCCTGGCCAATGTCGCCCGGAATTTGTCCCATCGACAAAAACGTCGATCGGTTTGGCATGGCGACTACCGACCAAGGTGGATCTTCGTTGCTTGGCTCTTCCACCGTTGTGGATGACGCTTTGATGGTGTTGCTGTTGTAGTCGTAGACGTTCAGCGTCAACTCGCTCGCGTTGGCTGCCACTCGCAGCACGGCCAACTCGGAGCGGGTCTCGTCGAATGCCAAGGCCGCGTGTTCAGTGCAGGCGGAGTTAAACGAGGGCGCCACACCCGTTTGCTCGTTGCAAAAGTTTCCGGTGGTTTTGTTGTTCGCGGCTGCCGCAGCCAAGGTTTGTGCGTCAAATGCCGAGACCGCACCGGTGGAGAGCAACACGAACAACAAACCGTGCGTAGGATCGACCGCTAGATCCACTGCGTTCGTCACTGGCGACAGCGAACGTTTCAGCGCGCCGCTGGTGCGGTCATGCACACGAATCGCGCGCGTGTCGGTCAGAATAAAGAGCTCGTTCGTCGCCCGATTGATCGCAAGCTCTCGGGTGGTGAAATCGCTATGCGTGAACGTGCGAATAGGCGCGACGTTTGCGTTCTGCATCAAGTCGAAGACCAGAATGCTGTTGTTGGTGGTGTTGCCAACGAAGATTTCGGATCCCGAGCTCGGCCGAAATGCGACTTCATTCGATCTAGGTCCTACTGCCTCACCGCTTACGGCCTCAATGACGTAGTAATACTGCTGACCAATGGTAACCGCTGCGTCGACGTAGTTTGGCACGGAGACCAGCGCGAGCTGCGAATAGGCACCGGGCGCCGGACTGCTTCGTAAGACGCGGTAGCTGACGCCGCTCTGAGTACCAGTCCACGAGAGTGTTGTTCCGTTAGACGCCGTGAGATTGGCGGGCGCTTCGAGCGCGCTGACGGTCACCGAGACCGACGCGGACTTGGTCGCGTTAGCTACGCTCGTTGCTGTGACCGTGAGGCTCGTTGCCGAGACAGGGGCCGTCAGTACGCCCGTTGCTGAGATAGAGCCTGCACTGGTTGTCCAGGTGACCGCGGTATTGGATGTGCCAATCACTGTCGCGGAGAAACCAAGGGTAGCGCCCACGACAACAGTCGCTGGGTTTGGGGTCAGGGTCACCGTGATGGCCCCCGTATCGCCGGTCATGCTGGAAGCGCCGGTCGTCCCGGTAGACCCTGGCGTACCAATATCGATCGTTTGGCAACGTTGCTCGCGGCACACGAGCCCGGGCTTGCATTCACCCGTGGCTGAGCACTCCGCGGAGAGTGGCAGGGTGCCGGCGCCGCCGCAGGCCGCAAGGCTGGCGTAACACAAGGAAAGAAGAATGAGCGCACGCTTGGTCATGGGCCACCTACACTGACCGCAGATAGTGGGTTCGGCAAGTGCAAAATTGTGAGAAAAGGTCATGTATTTACATGGTTTAGGACACTTGTGCGCAACTCTGGCACCCCAGAAACGATAATGCTCGTGCCGGAGTGTCACTATTATGTTGTCCATCGCGCTCGTTTTGAATCTGCTGACCTCGCAAACTTGCCAGCCGCCTGACGCGCTTCTGCTGCTCGACGTGTCGGGAACGATGAAAGAGAAAACCGGGTCGCCCCAGCTCACGAAGTTCGAGCGCGCCAAAACCGCCATCGATACTGTGCTCACGAGCAAGCAGGCCGAGCTCTCGTTTGGCCTCACCATGTTTCCGAGGCCCGCGCAGATAAATGGTAGCGGTCAGCTCATCAACGGTACCGGGCTATGCAACATAGGCTCGACCAAGAACGTAGACTTCGGCGTCAACAACAAGACATCGATCATGGCGGCACTCAACGCAGTTGGCACGCCGAGCGGCTCCAATGATACGCCCATCTATCAAGCGCTAGTGAAAGCCGGTGAGAGCTCCACCTTTCCGAACATCGACCGTAAACGCGCGATTATTCTAATCACCGACGGTCGTCAGGATTGCTGCCGCGGACCAGACTACGATGCCTCGCCCTCCGACGA
>JBIKMD010000701.1:0-3738 GCA_044359465.1 Myxococcota bacterium | reverse complement strand
CAACATCTCGCAAGCGAATTGCAAAGTGATCGGCGACGATCGCGCTGTGAACACGTTTGAAGTGTCAGTCTCTGATTCGGACCAATTGCGTACCTTGGTGCATGCGATCGAGAAGATCAGTGGCGTTTTAACGGTTGAGCGCGTTTAGAGTGAGTTAAACCAAGCTTGGTCTTTTAGAGTAGGGCGCGTTCGAGCGCGAGGCCACCGGCCAAGAGCTCCGCTGCGCGTACGCGATACAATGCCAGCGCCTCTGTATCCGCTTCGCGTTTTCGTCGGGCGCGCAGCAACGTGTTTTTTGGCGTGTGCTCGGAGGGGACGAACTCCATGGCGGTGGTGTCGTAGCCTTGGGCGCGCAGGATCTCCATCCTCAGTCCGTCGGTCATGGTGGCTGCGAGCTCGCGCTGCAGGTGCGGCGACTGCCACGGTGCGATGAGTGGCGCGGGTGTTTTGTGCCAGCGTTGCGACAACTCTGCATGACAGCAGGGTGCTACAGCAATGAGCTCGGCCCGGGCGCGAATGCCAAACGCGAGTGCGGCATCAGTGGCGGTGTCGCACGCATGCAGCGCAAGTACCGCGTGCGGAGCCCCTTGCATGGTGTGCGCATCAGCGACTTCGAAGCGAACGGCGAGCCCCAATTCATTGGCGCGTTCCTGTGATTTGCGAATGACGACGGCGGATCGATCGATACCGACGATCTCGGCTTCGTGCCCGTACTGGTGTTTAAAAACCCAGGCGAGCACGAGCGTGAGCGAGGAGCTGCCGCAGCCAATGTCCACAATGCGAACGCGGCTGTGTTGTTTGCGCAGGTCGTCGAAGGGCGGGCCCAGCAAGACGAGTAGATGGCTCACCTGCATCAGCTTGCGAATGTTCTGCGGCGGCATGCTTCCGTCGCGGTGAACAAGATCCAAGAGGCGTAGCAGGGGGGCGTCTGCAGCCGGATCGAGAATGAGGCGTTTCGTGCCGAGCAACGCATGGCGACGCTCCGTCGTCCAAAACGCGTGTGCGCGTTCAGTGATTTCTTTTTGCCACGCTGCTTTCAACGACTGGCGACTGGCATAGACGCGGCAATGATGTCACGTACTCGTGCGGCATCGGCCGCATCTGGAGCCAGCGCCAGGTAGCGAGCGTAGTGCGTGTTCGCCAGCTCTGGTTTGCCCAAGTGACCGTAAGCAATGCCAAGCATCCGCTGAGGTTGCGCCCACGTCGGGTCCGCCTTGGCTGCATGCTCAAAGTGCGACGTCGCGACTTCAAAATGGCGTTCTTTGAGCGCATCGAGGCCTAGCATGTGCCAGTACTTGGCTTCTGCGGCGACGGCGGTCTTTGCTTGGCACGCAGCGAGGAGACCCAAGGTCACAATCAGCGCTTTGAGCATACTGAGTCATACACGGGCGCCATGCGTTTGGTTGCTTGTCTTGAGCATGTGGGTGGTTTGTGAGACCGATGCCTCATGCGTGTTCTGTATGGCATTGTAGGGGAAGGTATGGGTCACGCAACGCGTAGCCGCGTGGTGATCGAACATCTGCTGAGCGCAGGCCACTCGGTAAGGGCAGTGGTTTCCGGTAGAGCGCATACGTTTTTGAAGCAGCGTTTTGCAGGTCGCGACAACATGTCCGTCGATGAAATTCATGGCCTACACATGAACTACGAGGACAACGCCGTCGACAAAAGCGAAAGCTTCAAGACGAATCTCAAGGATGCGCCTCAAGGTTTGCTCAAAAACATTGAGGTCTACCGCCAGCTCGTGACCAAAGATGGCTTCGAGCCAGACATCGTGGTGAGCGACTTCGAGTCGTGGGCGTATTTCTACGGCAAGAACCACCGCTTGCCGATCCTCAGCATCGACAACATGCAGATTCTCAATCGCTGCGCACACACTGATGAAGTCACCGACCACAGGCGCGCAGATTTTCGAGTGGCCAAAGCCGCCGTCAAAGTGAAGCTCCCGGGGTGTTACCACTACCTCGTATCGAGTTTTTTCTATCCGCCTGTTCGTAAGAAGCGCACCACCTTGGTTCCTCCCATTCTGCGACCCGAGATCCTCGCTGCGAGGCGTGAGCCTGGCGAACACGTGCTCGTGTATCAAACGGCAGCCAGCAACGAAGCCCTCGTGCCAACGCTGCAAAAGCTCCCATACAACTTCCGCGTGTACGGGCTTGGGCGCGAGGCCGATCTCGGCAACGTCAAGCTGCGTGCGTTTTCGGAAACGGGCTTCGTCGATGATTTGCGTACTGCGCGTGCAGTGATTGCGGGCGGCGGCTATTCACTGATGGGCGAAGCGGTGCATTTGCGGGTGCCAATGCTGACTGTTCCTCTTGTTGGTCAGTTCGAGCAGGAGCTCAATGCTCGCTATTTACAAGCACTCGGCTACGGCATGTTCACGCAATCGCTCGAGCCTTCAGTGGTAGAGGCTTTTCTCACGAACGTGGACACGTATACGAAGCAGCTCGCGCGTTACAAACCACGCGGCAACGAGATGTTGTTCGAGTTGATCGACGAGGTCTTCGATCGCGTCGAGCGCGGTGATAAGCGTCCGGTCAGGTTGTCAGCGCCAAACATGGGGTCTTACTAAATGAGCGTCATTCTCTCCGAGCAACAAGGCAAAGTTCGTGTCATCACTTTGAATCGTCCAGAGGCGCGCAATGCGTTGTCTCCTGAGCTTGTCGTCGCCCTACGCACCGCGCTCTCCGAGGCGGAAGCTGACACTAGCACCGTGGCCGTGCTTCTTACGGGGTCGGGAGAAAAGGCATTTTGTGCGGGCGCCGATTTGGGCAAGAGCTTTGGAAGCGATGCCGGTTTTTTGGCGATGCACGAAGGACGCGGCGAAATCGCGCAGCTCTTCCGGCAATTGTCGCTTCTCAAAAAGCCGGTCATTGGCGCCGCCAACGGTGCTGCGCTCGCGGGTGGTCTTGGTGTCATCATGTCCTGCGATTTGATCGTCGCTGCTGAGCGGGCCACATTTGGTTTGCCTGAGGTGAAACGCGGCCTCATGCCTTATATGGTCATGGCGGTCCTGACGCGCCAAATTGGCCGCAAGCGGGCGCTCGAGATGGTGCTCACCGGTGACTCGATCACTGCGCAGCGTGCAGAGTCGATTGGTCTGATCAACCAAGTACTTCCCAATGAAGGCTTTCTGGCCACTGCGGTGGCTTACGCCGCGAAGATCGCCAGCTTCTCGCCCGCCATCCTCAAGCTGGGAAAACAGGCATTCTACGCGCAGGACGACATGGGCTTCGACCAGGCGCTGGCGTATTTGCACAATCAGCTCACCCTCAACACCATGACCGAAGACGCCATGGAGGGTATTCAAGCGTTCTTTCAAAAGCGCGACCCGGTTTGGGCCGGGCGCTAGCCGCTTCGGCTGTCCCTTGTCGACGACGCGAGCCTGGGCTAGGGGGCCCCATCTTTGGTCGCGTCAGCGACCTCAGGACACTTAGGAGCGAAGATGACGGAAGTGGCTAATCTCGAAGAGCGAGTCCGTGCGCTGGTCGCTGAGCAACTCGGCGTGCAAGCGAGCGAAGTGAAAAACGAGAGCGCATTCATTGATGATTTGGGCGCCGACTCACTCGACATCGTCGAGCTGGTCATGGCGATGGAAGAAGAGTTCGGCTTTGAGATTCTCGACGAACACGCCGAAAAAATCCGCACGGTTGGTGACGCCGTCACCTACATCAAGACGCACAAGGGCGCGTGATGTACCCCCGCCGGTCCGATAGCCTCACAGCAACTGGGTTTTTCGAG
>JBIKMD010000700.1:0-3748 GCA_044359465.1 Myxococcota bacterium | reverse complement strand
ACCGGGAGGCCAAAGGGCTCACCCCATCCCAGATCGCCGACACCATGACCGAAGATGGCATCGAACCTTTTTTGTATACGGCTCACGTACCACACCCCGATCTCATCATTCGCACGAGTGGTGAAGTGCGGCTCTCTGGGTTCATGCTTTGGCAGAGTGCCTATAGTGAGCTGTTCTTCTGTGACGCCCACTGGCCCGCATTTCGCGAGGTGGACTTCCTGCGTGCGCTGCGTTCGTACAATCAGCGCCAGCGGCGTTTTGGCAAATAGCCGACTTTCGCCTTTGTTTAATGCAAGGGGGCATCACATCAACCTCCATACATCAATTTCCTATTGCTCGCCTGCGTCCAAATCTCTATACAGCGCCCTCGCTTATCTGGAGTCATGCATGCGAACGTTAGCGCTGGGTTTGCTCTCGTTATTGACGATCGCCTGCGGTGTTCCGCGCGCCTCTATCGGGGTGGAAGAAGCGGCGGCCTCGCAAAGCCAAGACATCCTCAACGGTACGGCCGCGGGCACCTCAGAACCATCGGTGTATGGCTTGCTCCTGTTCACGAACGAGGGTCAGGGAATCTGCACCTCAACCTTGATCGGCTCACGCACGCTACTCACTGCGGCACACTGCGTTGAATCCGTGACGGATGTTTGGGTGACCAACAATGCGTCACTGCGCTCCACGCCGCAAAACGCGTTCATCAAAGCCAAGTCGTGGAGACCCCACCCCAATTGGAACGGAAATCCAGGCGGCGGCAACGACATTGCGCTCGTCGAGTTGCCCCAACCCATCACCAACGTGCCGGTGAAAGAGTGGAACCAAGCGAGCATCTCTGGGCTCAAAGGCAAAGAAACACGCCTTGTCGGTTACGGCCTGCGCGAGAACCAGCAGGACGGCGTCAAGTACAAGGTGGACAAAGTCATTGCCGGCGTGAGCACCACGCTCTTTTCCTACAACCAGCAAGACCAAACGGGCGCCTGTTTCGGCGATTCTGGCGGTCCGGCGTTCTACACGTTTCCAGATGGCGTGGAACGCGTCATTGGCGTGACGTCGTTCGGTCAGGGTGACTGCATCAACAGCAACTACACCCGTGTTGACTACTACGCCTCGTTCGTCAGCGCGTGGATGGCCAGTAAAGAAACGCCCACCTGCGAAAAAGACGGCATGTGCAAAGAGGGCTGCGCCAAACCAGATTTGGATTGCCTTTGCCCAAGCGATGGTTCCTGCAGCCTCGAGTGCCCAGACGTCACCGCCGATCCGGATTGTCCTGCCGCGTGCGCCGAAGATGGCGAGTGCTCCAGCAAGTCCTGCGGCGGCCACATTGATCCTGACTGCACGCCCGTCGGTGATGTGTGCGAAAGCAACGACGAATGCACGGGCGGCTTGTGTGAAACAGACCCGCAACACGCTGACTATTATTGTTCTACCGAGTGTGACGACAAAACCAAGTGTCCAAGCGGGCTAGAGTGCAGCGAAGGGCTTTGTAAGAAAAAACAGCTCCCCGCCGCAGACATTGGTGAGAAATGCACCAAGGGCAAAACCTTCTGCGAGCGCGACGGTGTTTGCGTGAATTCGCTGTGCGTCGCCACCTGTTCGGCGGACAGAGACTGCACCAAGGGCTACACCTGTTCGGGCAAAGACGGATCGACCAAATTCTGCGAGGATCCGGGTGCGCTCAAGGTCACGGGTTCGACTGGCCCCACGGGGACGGCTTCGGTTGCGGCGGGCTGCTCGGCGTCTGGCAACAGCGCCTGGCTCATGCTCGCCGCGCTGGCGTTCGTGCTGCGCCGTCGCAAAGTCCACCATGCCGTCAGTGAATCCCGCCAAAACTAAACCCTGAGTGGGAATCGCGCTCACTTTACACGGGCGCGAACAGCTGCAAAGCGTCCTGTAAGGTCTCCTGCCCGCGGTGCCGAAGTGCCATCTCGAACGGTGAGTTGCACCGTCGTAAATCCGGCTGAGTGCGCGCTGCGTTCATGCTACGAGCGCTCCACCATGAGAACCTTTGCCTACCTTGCCTCAACCGCCCTCGGCCTCATGGTCACGGGCGTGGGTATCGTGCTGCTCCTCGCGCCAGACACCGCTGCCATGCTCTACGGCCTGCCCACAGCGGCGAACCCCGTCTGGCAGCACGTGGCGGGCACGCGGGAGCTGTCGGCTGGCTTTTTGTTACTCGCGCTGGTTGCGTCCAGGCAGGACCGCGCGCTCGGCTACGCCATGCTCGCGCTCTCCCCTATTCCGCTAGGCGATTTCATCCTGGCGGTGCAGCACGGGGCTGGCCTGTGGTCCCTGCAGCATGCGCCCGGGGTTCCCGGGATGTTGTTCATTGCGTGGATTTTGCTAAAGAAACCCACGTGAACATTCAGATTTTCGGAACCAAGAAGTGCCAAGACACCCGTAAGGCCGAACGCTGGTTCAAAGAACGCGGCATCAAGTTCCAAGCGGTCGATTTGGCGGAGAAAGAGATGTCCTCTGGCGAGCTGCGTTCAGTCGCCGCCCGCGTGGGTGGCATTGAGCAGCTCATCGATCGAACCGGAAAACGCTATGAAAACAAGGGATTAAAATACAGCGCGCCAACCGGTCCACGCATTGAGACGATGCTGATTGAAGACCCGTTGCTCCTCAAGACGCCTATCGTCCGCAACGGCGCGCAAAACGCCACCATTGGCTACCAGCCAGACGTTTGGTCCACCTGGAGCTGAGCGCCATCGCCGCAAATGTTGCAAAATGACTCCAATCCGCCAACAAACGACGGCGCCTAGGCACCTTTAAGCAAAATCGCCCCGAACATTGGAGCATGATCACTCTCGACCAGGAGCTCACGGGCCAGTTTTCGATGAAACGTGCCGGCAACGCTCGCCGCAAGTTCTACGAGACGAGCAAGCGGGTACTCGACATCGCGCTTTCCGCGATTGGGCTGATCGTTCTCTCGCCACTGCTCGTTGGCGTGGCCATTGCGATTTATGCGCACGACCGTGGGCCGATTTTTTTTGCTCAGACCCGCGTTGGTAAAGGCGGCCGTCTCTTCAAGTTTTGGAAGTTCCGCTCAATGGAGGTGAATGCCGAAGCGCTCAAAGCCGCGCTGGCGAAACAAAACCAACACAGCGACGGTCGCACCTTCAAGATGAAGAAAGACCCACGCATTACACCAGTCGGCCGCTTCATTCGCCGCTTCTCGATCGATGAGCTGCCGCAGATCTACAATATTTTCATTGGTGACATGAGCATTGTTGGCCCACGCCCACCCGTGCCGCAAGAAGTGGCGCAGTACACTGCGCGTGACATGCGCCGCCTCGCAGTGGTTCCGGGCCTCACCTGCATCTGGCAAGTGTCCGGCCGTTCCGAGCTCGACTTCAAGAAGCAGGTGGAGCTCGACATCACGTACATCAAAGAACGTTCGTTCCTGTTCGACATGTCTTTGATTGCGCGCACGGTGCCCGCCGTGCTCAGCGGCCGCGGCGCGTACTGAGATCTAGCCTTGGCGGCGGCGGCGCAGCAACAAGAGCGCGCCTGCAAACACTAACAACAACGCATCACCAGGTTCACTCGAGCGGCAGCCGCAGCCCGTTGGATTCAAGTTCTGCGTCTGTGGCTCAATTGTCTTCACACTGTCCTTCACGGTGATCTCGACCTTCGACGCAGGGCTCGTTCCCGTGACGTCGCTCACCGTGAGCTCGAACGCGAGTACGGTCTTTGCCCCCACGTCTGGCGCGGTGAAGGTGGGCGTGGCCGACGCGGCGTCGGAAAGCGCGAC
>JBIKMD010000026.1:0-12085 GCA_044359465.1 Myxococcota bacterium | reverse complement strand
ACCGCCGCGGCGAAACAAGTCGTCGAGATTGCCCAGTTCCGCATCTGCGGCATCCCAGCTCTTGGTCCGAACCGCCGCATCGAAGCGCGCCACGCTCGCAACCACTTCCTCTCTCGTAGGAACCACCACGGGAACCGCAGGAGCAGCCGCGCTGACAGGATTTGTTGGCATAAGTGTAGGTCCTCCAGGACAACTATCGCCCGGACGTCAATTACTGTTGTCTAAGCAAAGGAGGGGGTCAGGTACCCTTTTCGCTCAGGGACACTGTTTCAATTCGGGAAATGCTACCTGACCCCATTATTTCCCCGTTATTTCATGGTAGCCGCGGGCCCCCATGCTCGTCGACGGAACAGCGCTGCGAACCATTTGGACGGAACGTGACTTGGTCGTGATCATTGATCAGACCGAGTTGCCACATTGCTTCGCCACTAAGACGCTGAGCACGATTGAAGAGGTGGCGCATGCCATTCGGAGCATGCAGGTGCGCGGCGCGCCGCTCATTGGTATTGCGGCAGCCTACGGACTGGCGCTTGGCCTGCGCGAGGATCCGGACGGCTACGAAACGCACCACCGCTTGCTGTGTGACACCAGGCCGACCGCAGTCAATTTGCGCTGGGCGGTTGAGCACGCGTGGGAACAGGTCAAAGCGCTCCCCTCCGGTGAGCGAGCACGCGCTGCGTGGAGTGTTGCGGGCCAGATGGCAGAGGCGGACGTTGCGGCCTGCCAAGCGCTGGCGACACACGGTCTCAGCGTCTTCCCTGACAAGAAGCGCGTGAACGTGCTCACCCACTGCAACGCGGGATGGCTCGCCACCATCGATTGGGGCACCGCACTCGCGCCAGTGTACCTGGCAAGCCAAAAGGGCATCGACGTGCACGTGTATGTCGATGAAACACGGCCCCGCAACCAAGGCGCGAGCCTCACAGCGTGGGAGCTAAACAAAGCCGGCATTGCGCACACGGTCATCGTGGACAACGCAGGTGGGCTGCTCATGATGCAGAAGAAGATCGATCTGTGCATCGTTGGCACCGACCGCACCACCCGCGAAGGCGACGTGTGCAATAAGATCGGGACCTATCTCAAAGCGCTCGCCGCCAAAGACAACGCGGTTCCATTTTATGTCGCGCTCCCCACGTCGTCTTACGACGCCGAGATTAAGACCATCCCTATTGAGGAACGCAGCGAAGACGAAGTTCACTTTATGAGCGGCCCAGACGAGCAAGGCAACATTCGCAAAGTGCGCGTCACACCCGAGGGAAGCCGCGCGCGCAATCCTGGTTTCGACATCACACCCGCTCGGCTGGTGACGGCATTCATCACCGAACGCGGCGTGCTACGTCCGGACGAGCTCGCGGCCAAGCTGTGACAGAGCAAGAAGGTGTCATCAAGTTTGCGCCGCAGCACACGCAAGCACGGCTGCCGGACGATCTGGATATCGCAGCCCTGAATGGTTGGCGCACCCTGCTCTTTCGCCTTCAGCTCGTAGGCCAAACGCCCCTGCGTTACGAAGGCGCTGGATATGGCAATGTCAGCGCGCGTGTGCCCCCGTATCCGGGCGAACGCGGGCGGCGGCGCTTCATTGTCACAGCAACCCAAACCGGCGGCACGCAAGTGCTCAGCCGCGATCAGTACACGCTGGTGTCACGCTATTCGGTCGAGGACAACGTTGTTCAGAGCGTCGGCACCCTGCTCCCCTCGTCCGAAACCATGACGCATGGAACCATTTACGACCTCAGCCCTGCGATTAGAGTTGTCCTACACGTGCATGCGCCCGAACCTTGGCATGCGAGAGAGCGGTTGCGGCTGCCTACGACCTCCGCAGATGCCCCCTACGGAACCCCGCAAATGGCCCATGAAGTGATTCGCTTGTGGCAACACGGCTCGCTGCAAGACCGCCGGGTTTTTGCGATGGCCGGACATGAAGACGGCTTGATTGCGTTTGGGCGTGATGCCGAAGAAGCGGGCGCGGCTTTGCTCAACACTTGCGCCGCCGCCTTGAACAAGGTTTAAAAGCGCGTGCTTTCCGTCATCATGGTCGCGCTGCTTGCAGCGGAACAAGCGAGCCAACCGGCGCCGCAAGAGGCCAAGTTGACGCTGACGGACGTTTTGCGCCTCACAGGCGAACGTTTTGCCCTTGTCACCGACGCCGACTGGCAAGTCCGCGTACAACAAGCACAAAAAGACCAAGCGTTCTGGGCGTTTTGGACCCCACTGGAAATCATAGGCATGTTTGGTGGCCCCACGCCGGAAGCGGTGGGCAATGGCCGCTACGTCGCCACCGAAGCGTCGCTTCAAGGTGACACCAACTTTGGCAAGCCAGGTTTTTTCGTAGGCTACCGCGCGCAAGGCGCCGTGCCGGTGATGACCTTCGGCAAACTGACTTCACTACGTGCCATTGGCGGCATAGGCGTGGACATTGCGCAGGCCAACCGCGAACGCGTCCGCAATGAGGCAAAAGCGAACGCCACCCGCGCGTTCCTTGGCTACCTTGCCGCGCAAGGCTTCTTAGACTTGGTGACCGAGAGCGAAAAATCACTCAACGATGCGTTGAAGAATGCCGAGCGGATGCTCGAGTCCGATTCGGACCAAGTGAGTGACAACGACTTGTTCATGTTACGCACCCTGCTCGGTCAGCTGCTAGCGCGGCGTTCTGAAGCGCAGGCGGGTCTTGAATCGTCCAAACAGGCCATTCGCTTTCTGACCAAGACGGACGAGAGTGTGAAGCTCGAGCTACTGCCCTTCGACACCAAAGTACCTGCGGTAGCGCCCATTTCTGTGGATGTCTTAGTTCGCAGCGCACACGATCAACGCGCCGAGCTACGCATGGCGGACCGCGCGATTGCGGCGCGCAAAGAAGCGCTGTGGATCAAGAAGGCCTCGTTATTCCCAGACTTTTTCGTGTTCGGTTATTTCACGCAAAACTACACGAGCAACCAGGACTATCAGCGCAATCCCTTTCTCAACAATTCGACGAACGAGTGGTCTGGCGGTGTCGCCCTTGGCGCGCGCCTCACACTCGATATTCCCATGAAGCTCGCGCAAATCCGTGAGGCGGAGGCCGAGCTGCACAAGGCCGAAAATCAGCTCTCGGCCGCCGAAGGTTTTATCCGTCTGCAGGTACAAAAAGCGTATCAAGACCTCAAAAGCGCGCGCGGGCAGGCATTGGAGTTGCAAAAGGCAGAAAAGGCAGCAAAATCATGGGTGGTCTCGAGTTTGCTCAACTTCAACTCTGGGCTCAGCCAGGCGTCTGACCTCTTTCAAGCCATTCGCGCTTTTGCAGAATCTTCAGCGTTGCGACGCAAGGCCGAGCTGGACTATCACATGGCCGTCACATCAATTGCAGAGGCGACCGGAGCAGATTATCTTTCGGCGTCCGCGTTGGCGCACAGCCAGCACTGAAGAAGCGACCCGTTCTTTCTTGAGGGAGTAAACGCAGCATGTCTCTAAAGCTCACGCTCAATATCGCCTGTGGTTTGTTCGCGTTCTCCGTGTTCACGCTGCAGGCCAACGGCGCGCAAGCCAAAGGTACGCTCGAGAGCGCACGGGAACGCATGCGCGTCATCGCCAATGACAAAGGCACCATCGAGCAGAAGCAGGCCTCCATGCGCAAGCTGACGCGCGAGCTGCTCGATTTCACCTACGTCTCTGAGCAAACGCTTGGCGCCAACTGGGCCAAGCTTTCGGCCAAGCAGCAAAAAGAGTTCGCGGCTGTGCTCGAGGAGCTGGTTGAGGCCAGCTACCTAGGGAAAGTGAACGACGCCGGCACCTCTGACATTACGTTTGGCGAAGAGACCAAAACGGCGGAGGGTACTGAAGTCACCGCCCTCGCGCATGCCCAAGGCTCGGAGGTTCATTTGATCTTCAAGCTCAAACCCAAAGGGAGCGGCTGGCTCGTGACGGACGTGGTGATTGACGACGTGTCACTCGTGCGCAACTACCGCGCGCAGTTTCAAAAGACGCTGACCAAGTCTACGCTCGCAGAGTTGCAGACCAAGCTGCAGAAGAAAGCCGCCGAGCTGCGCGGCGCAACGTCATCCGAGTCGACCGCGAAGAACTAACGCGCCAAATTGCTCACACAAGGCCCCCCCGGCGAACGAGGTCGTTCGCCGAGCACATCATCGTCTTGCGAGCACGTGGTGGTAGCCGTCACCAAAGCTAGGGGCATGCGCAGGTAAATGAGCTCGAGTTCTCACAGACGCCGTTCGAGGGCGAGCCCACGCAACCGGTGCCCGTAGTGCAATGACTATTGGCGGTGCAGGCCACACAGCTATTTTGGGGCGGCGTACCACCCGCCGTGAGCTTGCACCGAGGGAGCGCACCGCCGCAGGCTGCATCTGCACTTGGATTCTCACAACCACACAACCGGGTAGCGACGACGCACTCTTTGTCGAACGCATCTATCGTGCAATTGTGACAGGTGACGTTTGAGCTGCCTAACGGTTGATCCAAACAAGCTGTATTGCTGCTGCCAGAAACGCAAAAACCTGCATTGCAGCAACCGTTGCAAAGTGAGCTCGACGAACAACCTGCGCCTGGCACGCAAGTGCCAGTGTTCGTGCTGCAGGCTTCGCCAGGCGCACAATCCGTCGCGCGATCGCACGCGACACATTGCTTCAACGTCAGGTTGCAGCGAGGGGTTGCACCGCCGCAATCGGCAGCCGCGTCGCAGCCGCAAACAAATGGCGGGACGTTGTCTGCATTCACGTCAACACAGTCTTCGTTATTCACCGTGCCGCAGTTCACGCAGAGCACGTTGGTCGCAGCGGTGGGCACCGTTGTCGCGCACTGCGCATCGTTCGCCACCGACGGCGCAATGCAGTTGCCGCCGCTGCAGCAACCGTTGCAAAGTTTGGTCGCAGTCAAATCGCAGCCACCCGTGTTCCCGGCCACACAGGTATCGGTGGTAGTGTCGCACATTTCACCCGGGTTACAATCGCTCGCCGTCGTGCATCCGCAGTGGTTCACGCCGCCCGTGCTGACGCACGCGTCTCCCGCCGCGCTGCTGCTGCAGACTGCGCAGGCGATATTGCCCGTGCCTCCCGAAGGGCCGACCGAACCGCATTGCGACGCACTGGTTCCCGCCACACACGAGCCACCTGCGCAGCAACCATTGCAGGAACCTTGCGCGCAGCTCCCACCACCAGGCACCGGATCGCAGCGGTGCGTTGCGCTCAAACAACGCTCCCCAGGGTCGCAATCGTCGCCAATGTCACAACCACATTTGTCGTCCGCCGCTCGGCAGCGGCTGCCATTCGTAGCGCTTGCGCAATCATTGTCTTGATCGCAGCCGCAGTGGTTTGGAAACACGTTCAACAAACAATCGGTGCCGTTGTTGTTGCCCACGCAATCACTGTCATCCGTAGTATTGCAATCGCAGGTGCCAACGACATTGGCCGCGCACACATTGGAACCACCACAGCAGACCGCCGCTCCGGCGCAAATATCACCGTCGCCCGAGGTACTGACGCCGCAGCCGCTCGCCTGGCACAGCTGAGTTTCATCATTACAGGTCGCAGTTCCAGTACACGCGCCGCAGGCACCGTTTGCGGCCGGTGCTTGGCCGCAGGTAGCGTTCGAGGTGCCCGCGTTGCAGGTGCCTCCGCCGCCCGTCACGCAGCAGCCAGCGGCGCAGCGGTCACTGCCAGTGTCGCATCCCGTGTGACTGCAGAAGCCGCCACCCACCGTATCATCGCAGGTGCACGGGTTACTCGGGCTACAATCACCATCGTTTGCGCAATTGACGCACGCACCGCCCACGCTTCCGCAGAGCGCATTCGCGGTGCCCGCAACGCAGTTTGCGCCGTCGCAGCAGCCATCCTTGCATGCGGTGTGACCGGCTCCGCAAGAAGAAGAGCAGGTGTGCGTGGTGGTATTGCACGCCTGGCCTGACGCACAATCAGCAGCCGTAAAACAAGCAACGCAGGTATGCGTAGCAACGTCACACAACTCGTGACCAGCCCCCGCCGCAGCGCAATCCGCGGTGGTGTTGCAACCGCAGCCGCCAGCAATACACACACGTCCTTGCTGAGCGGCTGAACAGTCTAAGCAAGAAAGTGAATCTGTGCCGCACGCGCTCGCGCTGGAGACAGAGGACGGGCCCTGACACAAATGAAAGGCGTTGCAGCAGGAGCCAGGACACGTGGTGGTCACGCCATCACACGGTAGCGGCACGCACTTGTTGCGACCGCCGGCTGTACCCGTGCAAGTGAAACCGCCCAGACAATCCCCGTCATTGACGCAGCCGCACAGGCCACTGATGCAATCATTGCCAGCGTTGATGTTCGCGCAGCTCGCGGCATTTTGAGCGCCCTCGCAGCCACAACTTCTGGTGTTTGGATCGCACACGCGGCCGCCCTCTTCCGTACCGGTTGTGCAATCTTTGCAGCCCGCCCCAATACCGCCGCAGCTCGCGTCATCCACGCCAGAGACGCAGACGCCGCTCGCGTTGCAGCAGCCATCACGACACGGCGAAGTGGCGCTGCAGGTGGGCGAACACACCCCTGCGGTACACGCCTGCAAGCTTGGACAATCAGCTTCCGTGTTGCAGCCGCACACACCGTTTTTGCACGCAGCGCCGTCCGGGCTCGTGTTGCAGTCTACGCAGGCGCCACCGTTTTTTCCGCACGCACTCGGGGTCTCTCCTGCGTCACACCCATTGGCATTGCAGCAGCCGCTGGCGCAGGCGACGTTGGCGTCGCATGCGGCAGTACAGGCGCCATCCACGCAGCTTGGCGTGAGACCACTGCAGTTATTGCACAGCGATCCGTTTTTGCCGCAGCTCTGCGCGTTGATGTCCACGATGCAGACGTTTGCCACGCAGCAGCCAGCGCAATTTCCGCCCTCCACGCAGACACAACGACCGGACACGCACGTCTGCCCGTTGGTGCAGTCCGGGCTGCAAGACGTGTCGAGCACGTTGGTCACACACACGCCGGCCACACACACTTCACCAGCGAGGCATTCGCTAGCGCTCACGCAAGCCTGCGTGCATTTGTTCGCGTTGCACACGAGCCCGTCAAAACAAGCGCCATCAGGCAAGCAGGAGTTGCCGCTTACCCCGCGTTGTTTGACGACATCCGCGCTGAAGCAGGCGGAAAGAAGCACGAGCGCAAGTGTTGAAACTCTCATGTACGAAAATGCTAACACATAGAGTCTCATACGAACGCGCAGTGTCGCGAATGCGCACATCAGAACGCGCCTAGCACGGCGATTCCGCCCATGGCTGTACCGAAAGCGGAGGCGCTGACCGTCGGCACCACCATGATTCGCTTTTTCTCTGCAACACGTTTGGGTGACCACACCAGTGCGTCAACGAACCCAATGATCGCCACAGCAACAAAGGCACCAGACAAAACATTCTGCGCAATCTGCATGGCGTCAGCGCGCGGCTTGTTGAGATATTCGTCACCGGGTGCGCGCTCACTCTGCCGTACCAAGTAGAGGCTCAAGCTCGCCGCGAACAAGGCGACGTCAAAAGAGATGAAAATGGTACCCGCCGTGTAGTCGCCCGTGGCGAGCTGGCCAATGCCAAACGGAATGAGAGAGAGCGGATTGAATTTTGGCGCATCTACCGGAGCTGCTGGTGCTGCGACCGCAGGCTCTGGCGGCTGGGCAGGCTCTACGCGCAAAGCGTCGTCGCGTATTCTGGCGCGAACATACTCGACGAATTCCAGTACGGCGGGTGGCGAGCGCTTCTTGTCTGCTTCGTAATTGGGTTGCAAACGAAAGACCTGCCGAAACTCTTTCTCCGCGTTGCCGCGATCTTCCATGAACAAATGCGCCAGTCCGCTCAGCTCATGAAAACGTGACAGATCAGCCGCAGACCATTGGCTCTGGTCCCTCTGTGTGTTGGCCAGATCGAGCACACGCTCGAACTCCGAGCGTTTATAGGCTTGTTCCATTTGTCCGAGTAGCGGCTGCGCAGCGATGACCACAGCCCAAAGCACCCACATGTGCGACCCCCTTCAATCAATGTTAGCCTGAGCGCCGGTGGAAGTCCCTCTACGTATCGATCGTTTTGACATTCGCGGTGAGCTCGGGCGCGGCGGGCAAGGGATGGTGCTGCTTGCCTACGACCCCAAGCTCGAGCGCGAAGTCGCCATCAAAGTGCTCAGCCAGGAACACATTTCGAGCGACGCAACGTTGCAACGCTTCCAACGCGAAGCACGTTCCACGGCCAAACTACATCACCCGAACATCGTAGAGGTGTTCGATTACTCGCCAGCCGATGCGAACATTGCGTACATCGTGTCTGAACGGCTCGAAGGCAAAACGCTCAGCCAAGTGCTTGCGCTTCGCAACGAAGCCCTTGCAGCGCCTGTTGCTGCGGCCGTTGCACACGAGATTTGCCTCGCGCTGCAGCACGCCCATGAGCGCTCGGTCGTGCATCGTGATCTCAAACCAGACAATGTGTTCTGGGAGCCGAACGGGCGCATCGTACTGGTGGATTTTGGCATTGCCAAAGCGATCAGCAAGGATGCGAGCGCGGTCGACCTCACCAAAGCGTCGGAAGTCCTCGGCACCCCCTACTACTTGGCGCCCGAGATCATCCTACGCACAGGCATGAGCCCGCGCGTCGACTTGTTTTCGCTCGGCGCGCTCATGCATTTTTTGGTGACCAAATCCGAGGCGTTTGCCGAAGAATCATTGCTCGGCGTGATGCGCCGCATTGTCGCGGGCGCGTGGCATCCCCTTCCGGCGTCGCTGCCGGCGCCCTTCATCGCGCTCGTACAGCGTTTGCTTGCAACCGATCCAAACGACCGCCCGAAAAACGCAGACGAAGTCGCTGAGGCGCTGCTACCTATCATCGCACTCGGCAGCTCGCCCGATCCAAGACGTGTGCTCAAGAATGCGCTCGCCAATCTACAAGCCGAAACCGGCGAGTGGCACATTGCGCCACCCAAAGCGCTGACCGCAAAAACAGATGCGCAATTGCTCACCATGGTCACGAGCGTGACATCGGTCAAAAAGGACCAAGGCACGCAGGTCCTGAAGCTGCCTAACAAGGGCGAGCATACGACCATGACCACCCTGCCGGTCACGCAGCCCAAAGCGGCATCAGCGAAAAAACGGAGCAGCGCAGGCCTGGTTCTTGCGCTCGCCGGCCTTGCCATCATTGCGCTAGGGGCTGCGGCGACTTGGGCGCTACAAAAACCGAGGCCTTCGCCGGTTGTCGAAACGCCGCCTGCGCCGGTGGAAACCAAGGCCGATCCCAAACCGGACGACTTACCCGCCCCACGCACCACCGAGGCAATTGCGGTCCCCACGCCGGCCGAAGAGCCCGCCCGCACACCACCGCGAGCTGCGCCGAGGAACGTTGCGGCCAAAACCAAAGTGGAACGAGAGGGAGCAAAAGTGCTCGGGCTCGGGACTCTGCGCATCGTCGCGCTCCCCTGGGCCGACATCTACATAGACGGCGAAAAACAAGGCACCACACCCGGCTTTCGGATGAAGGTGCTGAGCGCTGGAAAACACAGGGTGCGAGCCACGAATCCAGGGTACCAAGCAAACGAGAAAGACGTTGTCGTACCCGCAGACGAAAGTGTTTTCGTCGACCTGTCCTTTGAAGCCACGGGAGATTGACGTTCATGTCACGACTCGCTCATTTGATTGTCACGCCGCCAGAAGCCAAACCGTTCACGCACATGCTCGACAAGAACGAGGTCACCGCCGGTAGGGATTTAACGGCGGATATGACTATCGAGGACACCTTGCTCTCGCGCGTGCATTTTCGCTTTGTGCTGCAGAACGATCGCTGGCACGTGCAGGACGACGGTAGCCGCAACGGCACCTTCGTCAACGGCAAACGTGTTCAAAAAGGTGAGCGGATTCCGCTCGAAAACGGCGCGTCGATCTCGGCTGGTCTCACCAAGATCGCGTTCTCCATGGGCGAGCGCAGCATGGATGCGCCGCCCCTGCACCGCGTCACACGGCCCACGGAAGATTACTTCTCCATTGCCGAGCTAGTAGCAGAAAAACCCAACGACGTGCCCGCGGCGCTGACGCGTTTGCTGATTCGAGTCAGCGAAGAGCTGCTGCCGGAGCGAATTCCAGAACGCGTTTTGCGTGCCGCATGCACCATGAGCGTATCGTTTTTAGGGGCGCAGAGCGTCAGCGTGCAGCGCCTTCGCAATGACGGCACTACGGAGCCACTGGTGTTCGCAGGTATGGCGCCTCGCGCCCTTGCGGCTGGCGAGCTGAGTGCGCTGATCGAGCACCGCGGCGCACGCATGCTGCGTGACGCCAAGGGCAAACGCCTGGTCATTGCGCTCGATGCGCCGCGCCAAAGTGTGCTCGTCGCGGACGTTCCAAACGATGTAGAAGATCACAAGCTCAAGCTTGCCGTGGCGATTGGTGCGCTCACCAGCGGGATCTATGATTCCGCTGTCAGCCACAGCGACCTGCGCAAAGACAACCAGCGCTTGCTCGACCAAGTGCGCGTGGGTTTTGCCTATGACATCGACACGCCTGCCTGCTTGGCTGGCAGCTCTGTTGGTGCGCAGAAGCTGCGCGAAGCGATCGAAAAAGCATCAAAAAGCGACGAGCCACCTGACCTTCGTGGGCGAACGAGGCGTTGGCAAAGAGCTGCTTGCCCGAGCTGTGCATGCACGGTCAAAACGTGCCGCAGAACCCTTCATCGTCATTGACGCTAGCAAAAAAGAACGCGTCGCGGCCCTTGCGCAGTATGCAACCACGAGCGCGGTCTTGTTCATAGAGCACGCAACGACTGAGGTCCTGAACGCCCTTGCGTCGCTGAGCAAGCCACGGCTCATACTGAGCAGCGAGCAAAGCGATCTGGCGCATGGTACGCGCATCGACGTGGCACCGCTGCGTGCGCGGCCAGAAGACATTGCGAACATCGCAGAGAAAACACTCGGCGAGCTGAACGCTCAGCACAAGACAAGCTGCAGCTTTGATCGCAACGCAGTGGCCTGGCTGGAGAAACAACCCTGGCTCGATAACGTCCGCGGCTTGCTGCACAGCATAGAACGTGCGCTGCTCATTGCCGACGCAAGCGTGATTACCGTTGAGGATCTGGAAGCAAAACAAGCGGGCACGGATGCCGCAACGCTGCCTGACGCCATTGCCACCTTCGAAAAAGATTACGTGCTCCGCGTCTTGCAAGCACAACACGGCCATCGCATTCGTACCGCCGGCATCTTGGGCATTTCACGGCAAGCGCTCGGGCGGAAACTACGCGCGTGGGGTATGATCTCGGATGCAGACGAGGACTAGCGCATGAGCGACCAGAAGAAGCCGTCATGGAATGACGCGCTCGCCGACGATCAGACCGATTTAGGCATGTCCAAAAACATGCTGCGCGCGCTGGCGCAGATGAATCCCAACCTCAAAGGCGACAAGAACACCGAAGAGCTGATGAGCGCGGTTCAGCGCACGCTCAAACAACCACGCGCAGAAGCTCCGGCCGCGGGCGCCAAACTAAGCGAGACCCTGACACAACAGAAAAACGCGTACGCACGCGAGATGAAAGCTTGTGACGAAGAGCAAGCAAAGCTCGATGAACGGCGTGCGCGCTTGCGAACCCAGGTCCTGGGCCGAGTACTCGACAAGTGTGTTCAAGTGGATTTGGAACAACCTGAAGCCAAACAAGCGTTGACGGTGGAGAAGGCCTTTCTCGAGGCCATTGGTTTTAGCGCAGCGAAGCTCAGCGAGCGGAAGAAGAAGCAACCCGCAAAATGAGTCAGCTGTGACGCACGCGCGTTACAGCGGAGCATACGAGCAATCCCAGACAAGACCAGGCGCCGATACCCCTCTCATGGTGTGTTACGCGACTGTTTTTCATCCCTGCCATGAGCGACCTATCGCTACCGTGTTGTACTACGGCGCCCAAATCATCATCGGATCGCAGAACGAAGACACGGCAACGCTGCTCGAACGTTTTTTTGCGGTCGGCAACGCCTCTAAGCTCACCCTAGAGGTCTTTTTGCGGCGCTGCGCAGAGCTCTGCGTGTCCGGCATGCGTGTCGAGCTCACAGGACCGCCGCCTTGGGCCGGACAACAAACCACCATTGTTGCTTGAGCGTTGATCTGAGCTGAAAGGAAGGCGAGAAGGCGGCATGTTTTA
>JBIKMD010000699.1:0-3756 GCA_044359465.1 Myxococcota bacterium | reverse complement strand
CGATGACACGCGAATCAATGAGCATGCTGCCTTCACTGCCAGACAACCCGCCCATTTTCTATATGGGGCTTTCTTACGTGAGCTTTGAGCGCACGGCGCGGGACTATGCTGCTTTACTCAAAGCGCATTTGGTCACGGATCCAAACAAGGCGCGCGTCAGCATTCTGCACGCCCCCCCTCATGTTCTGTCCTCCTTGATCAGACTGACGCCCGCGCTCGCCAACACTTATCGGATTGGCTACCTGGCTTGGGAAGCAGACACACTGCCACCAGCGCTCATCGCCGAGCTTGAGAACCTAAACGAAATTTGGACCCCTTCGCACTTCTGCAAGGCGGTCTTCGACCAGTACCATCCACGCGTCTTCGTGGTGCCTCACGTTGTGCGACAGCTACCAGAACCAGCCTTGCACCACAGACGCTGGCTCGACGGTCTCATCGCCCACGATCCAGAGCACATTTATTTCACGGCCTTCGCCGTGAAGAACCAAACGCGTAAGAACACGAGCCAACTGCTTCGCGCCTTCGTTCAGGTGGCGCCGCAGATGCCGCGCGCGCGTTTGATCGTGAAGTCTTTTGCTAGCGGGCCTCCCTCACCACATCGTCACGCCGTGATGCTAGAGCGAGAGCTTCCCGCGCCGCAGGTCCACGCGCTCATCAAACGTTCACACGTCATCGCGAGTCCGCATCACGGCGAAGGCTGGGGGCTCAACCTGTCGGACGCCATGGCAGAGGGCAAGCTCGTCGTGGCCACGGCTTACTCGGGTAACATGCACTTCATGACGGCGCAGAATGCGCTACTTGTCGACTACGCGCTGGATCATGTTCGCCCGGGCCAACGTGACGAAAACTTCGATGAAAGCATGCGCTGGGCGTTTCCCTCACAAACCCATCTGGAAGCGCAACTTCTCCACGCCTACCGCTTGGTGACCACAGGCGACGTGTCTCTACAGACGCAGGCAAAAAACGTGATTCGTCTTTTTTCTGAGAAAAATGTAAAAGATATTTTAATGGAAAGACTGGCAACTATCGCTAACTTGCTTGGATGAGTGCGCAGTGCATCGGAACCGCACCCGCAAGCGTGCGCCACTTTGTACGCAGCCGCTGGGGTGAAACTGCGTGGGCAAAGATCCTTGCCGACGTAGGTGCGGAACATCGCAGAGACGTGGCAGAAGCCTTACCCTACGCTTGGTATCCCGTGGACCTGCTCGATGCGGTTTTTCTCGGCATCGCCAAGCATGCCTGCCACGGCGATCCCGCAAGCTACGAGTCTACGTTCCGAAGCGTAGGTGCGCAGATGGCCGCAGACAACTTCGGCACGCTTCACAAAGTCATGCTCGCACTAGTGAAGCCTGACCATCTCCTTGGCCTCTTGGCGCGGCTTTGGATGACCTCTTTCAACGGCATCGAAGTACTCACCGAGCGCCGCGATCCCAAAGTCAAAGCCGGCCTGTGCATCGTGCGCGGCCTGCCCATCTCGTTTCTCGGGCCCGTGGCATGCGGCTGGTTAGAACATGTGTACAGGCAAGTCGGCTGTAAAAACCCGCGTGCGACGAACAGAGAATTCAGCCGCGCGATCATCGGCGCCGAGGTGCAGACCTTCGATCTGGACTGGACCTGAGATTCACGCGTCTAACGTTCGTACACGGTCTTCGCGTTACAAAATTCTTTGATCCCAAGATCGGCAAGCTCGCGGCCGTAACCCGACTGCTTCACGCCGCCAAAAGGTAGTCGCGGATCACTGGCCACCATGGCGTTGACGAAGGTTTGACCGGCCTCAATCTCATTCACGAAACGTTCGATTTCCTCGTGCGAAGTGGTCCACACGCTACTCGCGAGGCCATACGGCGAATCGTTTGCGAGCGAGATCGCGTGGCCAATATCCTTCGCGCGGAGCACCATGGCGACCGGTCCAAACAGCTCACGATGGTACATGGGCGAGCGCTCGCTGATCTCGGCGAGCACCGTCGGCGGATAAAACCAACCAGGTCCAGAGCGCGGCTCCCCACCGCACAGCACTTTGGCTCCGCTGCGCTGCACCAAGGCGTGCAGCTCGTCACGCGCTTGTTTTGAGGCGAGCGGCCCTACCTCTGTGCGCGGATCGAGCGGGTCGCCCACCACCACGCGCTCCATGCGTTCGACAAACCCTTTGAGGAAGGCGTCGTACACTTGCTCGTGCACAATGAAGCGTTTGGCAGCGATGCAGGATTGCCCGTTGTTGATGTTGCGAGCCAGGACGGCCTTGCTCACGGCCTCATCCAGATCGGCGCTCGGCATGACGATGAACGGATCGCTGCCGCCCAGCTCGAGCACGCACTTCTTGATGGCACGCCCGGCGTGCTCACCGACACTCGCGCCGGCGGCCTCGCTGCCTGTCAGTGTAACAGCCACCACCCGGTGATCGGAGATAACCCGCGCCACATCCTTTGATTCGATGAGCAGCGTCTGAAACGTCCCAGGCGCTCCGCCTGCACTCGCAAACAACGCCTCGAGCGCAAGTGCACATTGCGGCACATTCGACGCGTGTTTGAGCAGCACCACATTGCCGGCCATTAGCGCGGGCGCCGCAAAACGGATGACCTGCCAGAACGGAAAGTTCCACGGCATGACGGCGAGCACGGGCCCGAGCGGCAAGTAGCGTACATAGCTCTTGCGCGCATCTGACGCGATCACCTGGTCCGCCAAATAGCGCTCGGCATTTTCGGCGTAATGATGACAGGTCGCCGCGCACTTTTTTACTTCAGCAAGTGCCGAAGTGACGGTTTTTCCCATCTCCAGCGCCGCTAACCGTGCAAAGCGTTCCTGATCTTTTTCCAACGCATCGCCCACGGCGTGCAGCAGACGCGCGCGCTCGGCAAAGGCCGTCTTGCGGTGCACGGCAAAAGCGCGTGCAGCGAGCGTCAACTTGGATTCGATGTCAGTGTCGGTGTGCGCCGCAAACGACTGCAGCGTCTCACCCGTGGCGGGATTAATCGAAGCGATAGACATTCATTAGAACATAACAACGAACAGGCCGAGACTCACGGCCGCGAGCACAAAACCCGTCGTGAGCACGCTCTTTACCGTATTGAGTGGCTGTGTGAGCGGGCCTTTGTCGCCAGTGAGGGCGCTAAATTCGAAGACACCAATGAACGCCACCATGTATGCCGAGATCACGATCTTCGCCGTGGCAGACGGAGCGCCGAGCGTCAGCCAACGCGGCACAGCCATGAACAAGAGCATGGTGATCGAGAACAAGGTGTTCGTACGCGAAGCGAGGAACGCACGACGCGCAGCGCCTGCAGCCTTGGGATCCGCCGAGCCGCCGCCCATGACTGCCGCATTGGAGGCCATGACGATCTGTTGTTTTGGCCAAATCACTAGCCACACGTTCAAGAACATGGTGGTCGCGAGCAAGGCGCCAAAGCTGATGGCCCATCCGAATGACGTCCCAAAGAACGCTTCAAATGGGTTTCCACCCGCGCCGTAGTTGTGCAGGCCCAGACCTAACAAACCAAGGCCAGCGAGGAAGGTGAACATGGCGCCCCAGCGGAACCACCACAGCGCGCGTGGCAACAACTTGCTGATGACGTGCGGCTTGGCCACGGCATCCGTCTCGGCCATGAACGGCACTTGGACGAAATTGAAGTAATAGAGAATGCCGATCCAGGTGATGCCGGCGAGAAAGTGAATATAGCGAAAGACGAAGAACAGAACTGCCGTTGTCGTCATGTGACTTGGCCCCTTTTCGTTTTGCGTTGCCTATCATTAGGAACGAGA
>JBIKMD010000698.1:0-3763 GCA_044359465.1 Myxococcota bacterium | reverse complement strand
GATGTCGTCGTGCGTGAGAACGAAGCGTTGTTCATCAAGTGGAACGTGGACTTCCCACCGTCGTATCCTTTCGGCCCCACGGGTGCGCCAGAGTCCACAGTGCCTACAGGCGCCGCGATCGAGCTCGACTACACCACGAATGAACGCGACTACGTGGACATCCCCAATGCGCAAGCGTTGCTCAATGGCAGCAATGGCGGCTGCTCACTGACCCCGCTGAGCACGAACGCCGCGTGTCCGAGTGGTCCAAATGAAGCCACCGCAAAAACTGGCTGCTTCACTTGGCCCGCGGGCAGCCCAAAACCGAACGGCTATTTTCGCATTCGCCTGCGCGCTACGAACAACAAAGGGATCCAAAGCGTTCGCTCGACCGTGCCGCCGCTCAATACCTATGATCCAGGTCCGACGGCGGCCACTGGAGATGACGCACTCTCGCGCCGTTTGGACTTCCGCGCTGGCAATCCTGATCCGGGACTCGGCGGCAATGCTCGCGCGACGGTGCTCAACAACCGAGTCACCCGTGCGGATGCAGCCTTCGATATGGGTTCATTTGCGGTGAGCTCACGCGGGGTGATCTATTTCCGCGATCGCGACAACGGCCTCCTGTGGATCAATCCTGTCAATGGCAACGTCGAGCGGTTGATACGTTTGGACGACTCACAGACAGGCCAGGGGGATGGTCAGGATTTGTTTGCAGGTGATGGCACCCCGAACACAGCAATCACCTTGCAGCAGCCCCACTTCATCACCGTCGACTTCGACGATAATTTGCTCGTAGTCGACTACAACCGTGTTCGCCGCATCGAAGCGGATCCCGCCACCGGTCTACCTTTGCGCATTGATTTGCTCATGGGCGGCGGCAGCACCACCTCTGGCCAGGATGTGTCGCCCACTGCCGTTCAGCTCAGCAACCAATGTGAGGGCTGCTTCATTTCCGTTTTGCCGAACGGCGACATCCTCGTTCCATCGTGGCTCTACCTTCGCGAAGCCACTGGCGGCACGCTGTGGCATTACAAAGCCAATCGTCCGTCGGGGGCCCCTACCGTGAGCAATATCAACTACAGTGGCCATGGCGCATGGATTCCGCTCTACAACCTGCCCGAGCCAGCCGACTGCACGGTGCCTGGCACTCCGTGCGTCGACACCAATCGTGGACTTTGTGACGCGCGTCCAGATTCCGGCACATATAGACAGTGTCTGGGTTGCGCAGATGACGGCAGCTCCACCTCGAGTCTGCCTTGGCCGAGCTGCCCAGCCGGAACGCGGTGCAACACCAACCCTGCCTCGGACAACTACAACGTGTGCGAGTGGGAGATCTCCAACTGCACGATGCAAGAACCGATTGTCGAGCTCGACAATACAGGCAACATTTCTCGCATGCATGCCTGGCTGACGGGAACGTACATCGGCAGCCCTTGCATCAGGAACCAAGTGCGCCCGAGCTCGTCTGTCATGGCGAATGCCTCTTGCGAGCGTGTGAGTGCGCCGTACTTGCGAACGCCAGGTGGCATCGCGCGGATGTTTTCGTGCGGGACGCCGCGCGCCTTCAGCGGCCAGCCCCAGAAGCTCGAAAACATCGTTTGGGCGTCTTGGAGCTCGCTCGAGGCCACGACCAATTCGATGACGCTGGCATCAGGCTCCAAGGGACGCACGACCGTACCGCGCATCTTGGAGAGCTCGTCGATGGTGCGAGCGGCCGCCTCTTCTGGTTCGCCCATCACGAGCGCGGCGCGCTCGCTGCGTTGCACATGCCGCTGTAGCACGCGTCGAACCGCGCCGGCATCTGCGGAGCTAGAGATGACGGCGTCGATGATATGGCTCCCGCCGGCGCGGATTAAATCCGGCAACAGCGCGTAGCGCCCATACGCGAGCCGTGCTGCCGTGGGTGCTCGCTCTGCCAAAAGGCACATCTGCGTCACCAGCACCGTCGGGCTCATGTCCTGCAGCACGATCACCGAGACGTTGCCGTCGCGATCGAGGTCCAAGAGGGCGCGCTGGACGTCTGCAAACTGCGCCACGTCGTAGGTGTCACAGGCCAAGGCGAGCACGGTGTCCGCTTCGCCGATCCACAGAACCCGGGGCCTTCTTTCGCCGCGCGGCGCGTCGTCCACCACCTTCGCATGGTGCCGCGTTTGTCCAGGAGATCAAGAGTATCCGTTCAACACTCACCCGCTTGTTGACCACGCCCACGCAGTCGCTCAAAGGGGCCGAGACGCGTCAGCTTGATGCAAAGTGAGCATCAAGCAACAGCAGTCGACGGGAACGCGGTTTGAGTCTTCAGGCCGCCGCGGGCGATGCGTTCGAGGGCGTCGACCGCGGCGCGCGTGCCATCTTCTGCCTGCAAGCGTTGACCAAGCTGAGCAGCCCGCAGCTTGACCTCGGGGACCAGCACCTCACGCAGGGCGTTGGTCAAGGTTGCCTGGTTGAGCCGCGTGGCCTGGAACCAGGTGCCGACTCCGAGCTTCTTCACCCGGGCACCCCAGAAAGGCTGATCCGCGAAGAATGAGCAGATCACAGTGGGAACACCGGCTTCAAGGCTGGCGGCCGTTGAACCGGCGCCTCCATGGTGGACGATGGCGGAGCAGCGAGGAAAAAGCCACGAGTGGTCGACAGCCCGCACAATGAACAGCTCTTCCCCTGAGAAGCGCGTCGCAGCGCTGGCGTCGTTCCAACCGCCGCAGAGCACGAAGCGCACCTTCAGCTGGCGAGCGATGGCGATGAGGTCCTGCGCGAACTGCTCCAGCGTGGGCATGGGCATGCTTCCGAAGCCCACGTAGATGGGCGCGGGGCCAGCACCCAGCCACTGCTCCAGCCCGGCCGGCAGCGTGCCTTCACCCAACCGCTGTCGTGCAGAGGCCTGAAGCTTCACGTAGCCAGTGGTGTGGGTATGCGGGCCTGCGTCGGCCGGGTGCTCGAGCACACTAGGGCTCCAGAGTTGAAGCGCGGGGACCCCATGGTCGGCGGCAAGTCCGTAGCCCGAGGCGCGCGGGGCGAGGCCCAGGTCCTGCCGAAAGGTGAGCAGCGAAGCGGCGTGCACGGGCTTGGCAGCCATGCGGTAGAGGGCCCACGTCGCGCGGTTGAGGAACGCGAAAGGCAGCGGCGTGCTGGTGACGAAAGGTGCGGGGTGCGCACCTGTACTCTCGACCGGCATGGTGTGCCCGTAGACCAGCGGAACCTTGCGGTACTCAGCCAACGTGCTCGACATCTCTTCGGCCAGCGTTCCGCCAACGATGAGGTCCGCGTCGGCAGTTGCCGCAAGCCCCGAGGAGAACACCTTCGGATCGATCTGCGCCGAGATGTTCGTGACCTCCTTCATGAAAGCGCGCACGTTGCCAGTGCGCAGCCAGCGCTGGCCCATCTCCGATTCGAGAATGTCCTGCGAGTTGCCATGAAGCGGCGCGTAGTCGATGCCTGCCTTTTGCACGAAGGTGCGGTGATTCTCGGGCGCAGCGACGCGCACGTCAAAACCGCGTTCCTTTAGTCCAGTCGCGAGCGCGACCTGCGGTTGTGTGTCACCTCGGGTGCCGTAGCTAAAGAATACGATTCGCATCAATGCCTCTCAGGTTGGGGGGGTGAAGGGCCGTGGAGATCAAATCCTCGACGACGGCGCGGGTTTGCTTCAGGGACATGCGGCGATCACGCCGCAGCAGCTTCCACGTGAACACATCCGTGGCAATCAACACCAACGCCAGCTGGTGTGCGCGGCGCTCGGGTGTGACGGAGCAGCAGGGGCCGAAAACGCGCTCGAGCCAGGCCGCGTGGA
>JBIKMD010000696.1:0-3766 GCA_044359465.1 Myxococcota bacterium | reverse complement strand
CGCAGAGCCGCCGACCGAAACGAAGTAGCGGTTCTTGTCGGTGCCGACGAGCTGCAGGTGCGCGCCTGCGTAGAACGGAATCTGCGGGAACGGATAGTTCACGAGTGTGTAACGCTTCTCTCCGGGCGTGAGGTACGCGCGATCTCCAAGCTGCACCGTGGGATCGCCCGAGGCGAAACGGAGCCACAACGAATCATCGAAGGTCTTGCCCAACGCGAAGACGTTGAGGCTCCAATGTTCGGATAGCTGCGACTGCCAGCCGAACGAGAGCGCGTGCGTTTTGGGCATGGCGAGGGCGCCTGGCTGCTGAATGCTCGCGCCGCCAGTGGTGTCGTAGAGCGTGTCACCCGCAAAGGCGCTTCCGCTCAGGATGTTGGGACCCAGCATCTCCGCCACGTTCTGCTGAAACGCGATGGGCGTACGCGATGCCGAAATGAACGGCATGAAGTATTGTGTGCCGCGCCACTGCGCGTAAGCCTTGAAGCCAAAATCGATCGCTCCAACCGTTTCTGCTCGCCCCGCGTGTGTCATGTGCGAAACCATGGCGTAGAGCGAGTAACCCAGGCGAAAGCTGCCAAAATCACGCACGTCGCGCAGACCTGCCTGCAGCTCTCCGTAGGCATAGAACGACGGTCGAGACTGAAAGTCGTAACGTCCGAGCGTGACGCCGTCGAGCATTAGCGTATTCGAAAAATTGCGAATGTTTGGCGCGTAGCCCACGCCTCGTTGGCCAATATGGGCAAACGCCCGCGTGATGTGACGGATGCTTCGTTCGTAGGTCGCATCTAGCGACACGCCTACCCGCGTCCCCCGCGCGGTGAAGGGATGCAGTGCCATGCCATCTAAGTCGCGCAGCTCACGGGTGAACCCCGCGCCTCGCGCATCGTCGTTTTCTACTTTGACCAAAACGTTCGCTTTGAGATGCTCCGTGCTCAACCCGGCCATGGCCGCGATGGAATGCCGCGCAAAGGTCTCTGCTTCACCATAGAAGAGCTCGGCATTCGCGTTCTCACGAAAGCGGTAATCGAGCGCAAACGTGAGGTTGAAGGCGGTGTGCTTGTAGCGCGCTACGACAGACGCGAGCACGAAGCTTTCATCGTAGGTTCCATTGGAACCCTCTGGCGCGTGACGGAGAAAACGGCGTTGACCGATGTCGACGTCCGTGCCGAGCACCCACTGGTTTTCGCGCAGAACGAGCGAAGCGCTGCCGTTCTCGACGAAGCGTCTCCGCTCAGTGGGTGGCAACGGATAGAGTTGAAGCGGATGCCGGTGGTTTGCGACCTTTTGAAACAGCTCGACGGCGCCCGGCGTAATGCCGCCCATGTCTGGAAACGCACCGCGCAAGGTCACAAGCACGTGCGGAAGCTCCTCAGCGATCTCGTATTCGATGCCACTCGTCAATGCGTCCGTGCTCTCAGAAAAACGCAGTCGCATCTGTCCTATGAGGGCAAACGGCATGCGGATCGCTTCGGCGCCGGCATGGAGGGGATCGCTCACATCGAGACCGTCGATGGAATAGCGTGTCTGCGTGTTGGAGTCGCCAAAGAGCGAGAGCTTGATGGCATCTGGTTTTGAGAAACCGCCGGTCTCGATGTTCGAGAAGGTGGCGGGCATCATCAGCATTTCTAGTGCGTTGTTCGTAGACGACGACGTAGGGAGCGCCGACAGCATGTCACGGTCGATGCTCAGCCGGTCCACGATGAGTGGCGCGGATGCGATGACAAAAAAGAGCGGCAACATCAGTAGCTCATGGTTCGATGCGAACTTCCGTCAGCACAGAGTTGGCAATGAAACATTCCTCATGCGCTTTATGATGTAATTGTTCCAGCGTTGCGGCGTCCACTTGCGCTGTGAACGTGACCTTGGGCCTCAGCACGACGCTCGAGACGAACAGCTTGCCCTTTGCATTCTTGCTCATGGTTCCTACCGCCGCATCTTCGTAGGCGTTGACCACAAGCCGTTTTTTGGCTGCGATAGCGAGAAAGGTCAGCATGTGACAGCTACTGAGAGCCGCCACGAGAAGCTCCTCGGGATTCGTGAGCGCGGCTGCGCCTTTGAACTCTGGTGCCGAAGACAGCGCCTGTGCGCTACCTCCTCCGTACTGCACCTCGTGCGTGCGATCATAGGTGTCATAGGTGAAGTCGGGCGTCTTGCGGGTCCAGCGGATGGTGGCTTTGTACTCACTCATTTCACTGCCTCTAGCCTTGAATCTCCCACGAAGAAAGGCGAGCGCTTCCTCGTCATGGACTGGAAACAAACACTCGCAAGGCTGGACGCAGATGCCCGCACGCTGCAACCATTAATCGAACGCTTCCTCGAGGACGGCGCCACAGAGGGGCTGGCGCAAGCCATCGAGGCGCTCGTCTCTCACATCCCAGATGACGTGCTGGCGCGTACCCAGCATCCGCTCACCATTACGAGCAAAGCGCTGTCTGGAACGCTGCGCCAAGCGATGGCGGGAAGGGCGCTGTTTAGCGAAGGCGCGGCGCCTGATTGGTGGCCGCTACTCGCAGACGGTGTGAGCGAGGCACTTGATGATTTCGACCGCGAGCTCGCACTGCTCATGAAGGAAGGCGAGAAGACGCACTAGCGCATCGCATCCTAGCGCAGAGCGGAGGATGCGAACGCTTCGAAGGCTAGAAGCGCGCTTGGAGGAGAATGTTGAAGCCGAGCGACCATGGCGGCAGCAACGTACGCGTGAGGTTGATGCCGTTGGCGTCGGGAAGCAGCGTGCTCTTGTTCGTGTCGTAACGCAGCAGCACTTGCGCAGCCGCCGACATCATTTCCGAGATATCCCACTTCGCGCTCAGCGTGGCTGCCAGCACGGGGTCCACTGACAGGCCAGCGTCCAAAATGTCTGGTGGGGTGAACGCGTCACGAATCACGACGGTTTGTGGTCCCGCCAGCGTTTGCGCAGGATTCAAGCCGGCAGCCACGGGACCCTTGTAGAAGGCAGGCCGCTGCACGCCGAATTTGATGCCGGGCGTCATATGCGCCGCTGCAAAGAAGTAGTCGAAGCCCACTGAGCCAAAGAACTCCGGCTCAGCTTGTGCGCCTTGTGGGAAGTCGTCGTACGACGGGTAACCCGGCGAGTTGTACATGATGAACGCGAGCGATCGGTACACAAGGTCAAAGAAGAAACGCGCACGGCGGTATTTCGCAGAGAAGTTAATGTCGCCGGCCGTAGCGACCTGAACGGTGGTCGATTGCGGCGCGTTGATGTTCTGAAGAGTCTGGCCGAGGAACGTGAACTCGGTTTTCAGCACGAAGCTGAAACCATCGTCATAGATCTCGGGCGTGAAGAACTTCATCGGCATGTCGGGATCGTTGCGATAGAGCTGGAAGTCGATCGACGTGCCAATGGGCATACCGCGATGGATGGCGAGCTGCACGGTGCCGCCAAAACCCACGAGCTTCTCGTTTTGTACTTCGATCTTTTCAATTTGACCGCGGTCGAACGCGCCGCCGTTGAACTCGAGCGTGACGGTGTCAGTGAAGTCGACGCCGGCACCAACGAGACCGCCGCCCACCGTGTCGACCTCAATCGTACCGTCGAGCTGACGACGTGGGCGCAGACCCGTTTTGGCACCAATGTACGCGTACCACTTGGGCTGAACGAGCGTGAGCTTGAAGCCAGGCACGGGGCCGCGGCCAGGGAAGATGGGATTGCCACCCCAAGAAATCGCGAATGAATAACCACCGCGGAAACGATCCGACGAAACAGGGAAGGCAACGAAGTTGATGTTGTTGCGTTCTTTGTTGCCGC
>JBIKMD010000697.1:0-3766 GCA_044359465.1 Myxococcota bacterium | reverse complement strand
TACGCCGCCGTTCTTTAGTCTGAAGGTTGCATTGCTGTGTTGCTGAAAGTCGATCAAATTCCTGAGCAAGGAACCGTGAAGGTGAGTGAACCGCTACCAAGCGCGTTCATCGACGAGTTCTTGCCTGACCTGCAAGCGTTGCGGGCGGGGGGCCCAGGCGCGGTGCAACTTCAGTTTCAGAAGCAGGGTGAAAACATCATTGTTCACGGCACTGTAGCGTGCACGGTCAATGGTGAGTGTGCGTCGTGTAATGGGCCGCTGGATCTCAAGCTCGAGCCCAAAGTGGGACTGCTTCTTTTTAAACGTGACGCTGCGCAAGCGGTGGATGTGGCGGAAGAAGAAGGTAGCGCGGACGACGACGACGGTGAAGACGAGTTGAGTGACACCGAGCCAGATGAAGGCTCGGGCGAATACGACGGTAAAGTGGTGGACTGGGGCAGCATTGCGCGCGAGCACTTGCTTTTGGCGCTCCCTATGGCACCACGCTGCAAGGACGACTGTGCTGGCTTGTGTCCGAGCTGCGGCGTCGATCGCAACGTCACCAAATGTAATTGCGAAGTAGGGCGCATCGATCTGCGCTGGGAAAAACTGAAGCATATCAAGCTGGCGCCAAAAGGAGACTGACATGGCGGTTCCAAAGAAAAAGAAGTCGAGCAGCAAAGGCGGAATGACCCGCGCACACTGGCACTTGAAGAAGCCAGGCTGGGTCACGTGCCCACAATGCCAAGAAGTCATGCAACGCCACCGCGTGTGCAAGGCCTGCGGTTTCTATCGCACGAAGCAAGTCGTTTCTAAGAGCGCCTAACGTGTGGGCCGCATGAGCGGCACACCATGGACTCTTGAATGACTCACGCCGCCCTCATCACGGGGGCGAGTCGCGGCATTGGGCTCGCCATCGCCGAAAAGTTGCTCGTCAAAGGCGCGAGGCTTGGCCTCGTGTATCGCAAACGCACGCCGGAACTAGATGCGCTCATCGAACGTGCCGCATCGATAGAGGCGTCGGTCGAGCTGCTCGAAGCTGACATTGAACGTGACATTGATCGCGTGGTGCAGCCGTTTATCGACGCGCATCAGCCATCCGTGCTGGTAAACAACGCTGGCATCACCCATGACATGCTCGCGCTCCGGCTGAAGGAAGCGGACATTCAGCGCGTGCTGAACGTGAACTTTCTGGCGGCAGCCACGCTTTGCCGGCTCTGTCTCAAGCACATGACGAAGGCGCGCTACGGGCGCATTGTGAACCTGAGCAGCGTCGTTGCAGCACGCGGCAATGGCGGCCAAGCAGCCTATGCCGCAAGCAAAGCAGCGCTCGAAGGGTACACCAAGTCGATCGCTAAAGAGGTTGCCACCCGCAATGTCACGGCGAACATCGTCGCGCCTGGTTTCATCGCTACTGAGATGACGTCAGGGCTAGATGAAAAGTGGAAGGCTAGGGTGCTCGCAGAAATTCCGCTGAAACGACTGGGAACCGCCGCGGATGTTGCGGAGGTTGTTGCGTACCTCGCGAGTGAAGAAGCGAGCTACGTGACAGGGACGGTCGTGGATGTAGGAGGAGGATTGTAAAGCGGGGACAAGCGCAAGCGGGGACAGAAGAGCGTTCACGAGAAGATCGATCACAAACAAGATCGATCACAAACAAGATCGATCACAAACAAGATCGATCACAAACAAGATCGATCACAAACAAGATCGATCACAAACAAGATCGCCCCGGGGCGGTAACGACCGCGCCCACGTTTACGACATCGTTGTCGGTCTCCGGCGCACGTTTAGGGACTACGTTGGGCGAGCGCTGACTGCTGGTTTGGCCCCCTCTTGAAAGACTCGAGTTGAGTCAATTGAAACCCGCGCAGGCCATCGATTACATCGAGCTACGCAAGCAGGCGCACGGTGAACCACCTAGTGTGTTGTCGAACGCAGGAACAGCGTGCGCGGGCGCCACAGATCAGTCGCAATGCCTAGCAACCCTGAATGCCGTGTGGCCTGGCGGCGGCGGTTTGGTGATGGCGTCGCTGGTGACGACCGTTACGTTTCTTGCCTTCACCCGCGGCGACCAGGCGTTTACTGCGGCCGCGACGAATGAAATCGTGGCGTTGGTTGGTAGCATTGACGCCCCAGAAGAAGCTGCGCTCGTAGCTGCGAGTCTCAACTATCGAACGCGCAAGAGCCGACCCATCGATAGCGGCTTCGAGCTCGAAGCTACCCAAATAGTGAACGATTGCCCTTTTCGAACAGACCGTTTTATTCTGCGTGTGGCGACAGACGGCAGCGTCGTCATTTTCCTTTCTTGAACTCGAATCGGCGGACTAAGGTTGCATTTAGTCAGGGCGTGTAAAACGTCACCGCGCAGGATTCGCTGAAGCCGAGTCGTGCCAGTAGTGGCGCCGAAGTTTTCGCAGAGGCAATGCTGGTAGCCAGCTTCAGACCCTGCGTGACAGCGTCATTGAGGCGCGCATTCACGAGCGCCGCATAGTGACCACGACCGCGAAATTCGGGGAGCACGACTGCGCCCATCAAATACACCGACTCGTCCAAACGAACGGAAGCAGCAGCACCCGCCGGAACGCCATTGTCTCGTGCGAGGAACAAGCGATGCCGACGCGCGGGGTGAGACAAGAGTGCTTGGTGCAGGCGATCCAACACTTTCGGGTCGGAGCCCCACCCGCGCGCCATGACATGTGTGAAGGCGTCCAAATCATCAGCGACTTCGCTTACGCTGACCGGCCGCTTCGCAAATGCGTCTATGGTTCGAAACATCACGCGCGAGTCGTGCGCCTTCAAACCTCGCGCTTCCAGCTTGGACCCTAGGTCGGCGGGTGTGGTCCACGGAAGCAGCTCCCAGCGATACGAGACACCCGCGTACTGAGCGACTGTATCGTCAATAATGCGGTCGCTGTTTTCTCCGTCGACCCACTCGACCCTGACACTGTTGAGGCCGCCGTTTTTCAACGAAGGCGTGATGATCTGCCACCAGCCTGGGCGTGTAATGATTCGTGAATCCGGCAAGCCGACGATCGCTTGCGAGGGCGCGATCAGCGCCTCATATTGAACGCGGTCGGGCATAGGACGAGTCTGGGCCAAGCGGAAGGTGCAGTCAACGAGGGCCATGCCGTCGTCGTCTTCCGATCAGGGCAATGCCAGCGGAAACTCCAGAGCGATGGCGGCGAGTCGCATGCGTTCGTCGAAGGTGGCGAGCGACGGCTTTTGTCCCCGCTCCCGTAGAAAGTCGAAGGTCGCGAGGTGCATCGCGTCGAGGGTACTCACGGTCAGTGGAAATGGCTGCATGGCGCGGCCGAGTGAAACGGAACGATGTTCACACGTGCGAGCGCGCTGAGTGCCGGCTCGGGCGAAAGCCCACGTGCGTGCACACGCACCATCAGCTCGTATTCGAGGAGCTCGCTCGGCACCAATGGCGACTGCCAAAAGGAGGCCGGCGGAAGGCGTTGTTCGTAGAACAATTGCGCGAGCATGACTGAGGTATCAATGTAGATCATCGTTCTTCGCGGTCGCGAGCGAGCTCGGCCAGCAACGTCGCCAATGGAATTTGCTTGTCGTAGCCAGTCGGCGGCGCGCCCGGGCCTTCGAGCGCGGGGCGCACCAGACGCTCCTTGACGAGCCCCGCGAGCGCAGCGTCATTCGATCACAAACAAGATCGATCACAAACAAGATCGATCACAAACAAGCATCGCCCCGGGGCGGTAACGACCGCGCCCACGTTTACGACATCGTCGGCGATCTCCGGCGCACGGTTATGTCTCACGTTGCG
>JBIKMD010000695.1:0-3770 GCA_044359465.1 Myxococcota bacterium | reverse complement strand
AGCGGAAGTTGGACCATGAACGTCCGCTCTGTTGCCATTGCCGCCACCACTGCTGCCATTGCCACCGGTATCGTTGGCATTGGCATCCGTATCTTTTTCGATGAACGGAGTTGCAGAAACGCAAATGGCGCCCGCCTGACCATGGGGTGCATTGAAGGGAATGCGGCCTGTTGCATGAAAGCGGCTTGGGACCGTGACTGCTGGGAAAATGACATCGCGTCGACAGCAACGCCGCGTATGCCGGATTTCCCAAAAACGGTGGTCGACTACTACAAGCGTGCATGTTTGCTCGGTGATGGCGGAGGATGCAGCGCTGCATGTACGACGCTGGCAAAGACAACGCCCGACGACATCGCTACACTCGAACCTCTTTGCAAAGAGGGCTGCAATCTAGGCAAACCTTGGGCGTGCAAAGAACTTGGTCGCATTCGTGGCATCGCAAACAAAGAAGCCGGCGACGAGGCCTACAGCAAGGCCGCACGCTTGTTTGCAGAGGCCTGTGAAAGTGAGTGGGACGTCTATTGTCTGGAGGCAGCGGACGCTTATCGCGAGGGCCGCGGCGTCCCGCGTGACAGCGAGCGCGCGAACAATTTTCTCGCCAAATTCTGTCAGAAGCGACCAAGTGCACCGGAATGTACGAAGTGACGCGTCGCAAGAACCAGGCGGCGAAGGAAGCAAAGAGAGAATCCGAGTAGGGCAGTAACCTCCGTGTAAGCGTCGTCGAGGAAAGAACCGCGGAGTTGAACTAGATACCGGGCTCGGCTACGCGAAATTCATGACGCGCATTGTCTTCCTGCTCATCTTGTTGTGCTCCACCTCGTGCGCGGAGCCGCTGGCTTCGCAGCGGCGCGCCGTCGTTGTTCACAATGACCTGCGGTCGGTGGGGCTGCGGTGGGTACAAGCGGTGAACAATCGCATCCGGCCGAACTTCGCAACCCCGAGCGCGGTCCCAGAGGACGAGCGCGACCGCTTGGCCACTACGGTATTCCTCGTCATCGACGAGAATGGACGCATCACCAAGCGCCAAATCACTAAGGGCTCTGGCAACGCACGCTTCGATGACGCTGTGCTTCACGCCTTCGACACGTCGAACCCGCTGCCTGCGCCGCCTGCAGAGTTGCGCGATCAGATCGTCAAGGACGGCGTGGAGGTCACCTTTTCTTTAGGCAAGAAGAGCTGAGCATGATGCGGGCGTAGACTGCTTGTGCGGAGCATCGCACGAAGTTTAAGCCCGCTGACCTTGCGGCGCTTGGCCGAACCGCTTGTTGTACATGTTTGCCTTCGCGGTATCGGAGACGCAGTTTCCGTTGGCGCCAGATTTTTTGAGCCTGTGCGCTGAAGTGGATTCTCCCATTTGGTGTCGCTACACTTAGAGCTCTCGCACCGGGCACCCCAAATGCCCAAGGAGTGTCTCTGATGAATCGCAGTCTATCCTCGCGCGCGCACTCACATGTCGTGACGCTAGGGCTGTTGTGCTCACTGTTACCGTTTGCCGGCTGCGTTCGCACCGGGACGCCTCAACTTGCGGGTGACCCTTGCGGCAGCGGCACATTCGACAACGACGGCAACGCGATCACAGCGTGCGTGGAATGGACGTCCTGCGTGGCAGGCGAGTATGTGAGCGCGAGCGGAACACCGACGACGGACCGCACATGCGCCGCGTGCCCAGGCGGGACGTACTCGGCCGAGGTGAATGCGACAGCGTGCAGCGCGTTCACGGATTGCGCTGCGGGCGAATACGCCCTGTCGCCTGGAAGCACGCAGGCAGATCGCACATGTGCAATCTGTCCTGCGGGGACGTTCTCCACGGCCGCCAACACGCCGGCTTGCACGGCCTTCACGACGTGTGGCGCAGGCTCCTTCGTGAGCACCACCGGCACCTCCAGCTCGGACCAGGTCTGCACTGCGTGTGCTGCTGGCACTTTCTCCGCGGGTTCGGACGCAACGAGCTGCGGGGCACACGCTGAATGTCAGGCCGGCACCGCTCGCATCGCGCTCGGCACCACCGCCGCAGACACTTCATGCGTGGCGTGCGCGCCGGGGACCTTCGCCGCTGGCATCAACGAGACCTCGACCCTCGGTGCGGTTCAGCAGTTCGGCTCCGCTGGCACCGATGCGCTGAGCGACGTCGTCGTGGACGCAGAAGGCGTGCCTCACGCCGTGGGTTATGTTGGCGCCGCGCTCCCGGATCAGACCGGGTTCGGCGGACAGGATGCATTCCTGATGCGCCTCGCGCTCTGAGGCGTGCTGTACCTATTTGCGATTGCGCCAAAATGTCGCGGCCGTCTGGTGTCGATGAACGAGCGAAGCGCGCAGCAAAACCTCTTCGATGCGCAATCCGTCGTCACTTAGCCATTGAGCATCTTGAGAAAGTCAGTGAACGAGGCGGCAACCAGTGAAATGCCCTCGTATGGTTCATGTGTATCCAAAGGTTCATAGCCGACACGCTCGTGATTTCGGAAAAGAACTGCGCCGAAGTTTTTTTCACCAAGCTCGAGTAGCAGATGATTGCCTAACCCATCGACTGCGATTGGGATGCAGGTGCGCGGGAGACAGTCTTGCAGACTGTCAAACTTACAGAACAGGTCCTGGTGTTCGTTGAGAGGACAAAGTCCGTAGAAGCAATCTACGGACGAGCTGTCATCAGGGTTGTCCTCGGAAGTGAAAGAAAATTCGCCGCCATGGTTACCACCGTTGCATTGCTCCAAAAACCGTCGATAGTCGGCTGGAAGTTTTGCCCGAGCAAAGTACCGCTCGAAGAGGACGATAAGCGCCTCGCTCGCCGGTGTGAAATCTTCGAACTTATGAATGGCGTGCGCGAAGTCCATGGGGCGTTCGCTAGCATATTTACTCGTGCGTAGAGCCAGTGGCATACCTAACTCTTAACTGTCTTCCTGAACCCGGGTGCCATTGAACTCGCGTCGCGGCTTAGCCTGCGACCGTTTTTCAAGAACGGAGGTTTTTGACCGGAACGGCGTCAGGCCTCCAGTCTAATTGCAACCACCTGGTCTGGGCGACCTTTACAGCCTCGCAGAGTGCTTCGCACGAAGAGCTTGAACCAATGGCGACATCTTCATCGTGGAGTTTTCGTTCGATGATCATCCGGTCAGGAGGATCACCAAATCCTCCGACTGTATCCACTTTCGCGTCTAACGGGAGGCGAACACGCCAATACGGAATGCCGCACCAGGTACGCCAAAACGCAAATCCCCGGTGGCCGACTTCAAGCCGAAAGCCACGGAAAAAACCGAGTGCGCCCGGTTGAGCCGATCCAAAATGCCACTGACTTGAGGAATGTCGGATAGCCCAAGCCAAGACCCGCGATCCACAAAGGGAAAATGGGCCAGGCAACGCCGAAATCAAAGCCAACGAATAGCGTGCGCGAATGTTCATCACGCTGCTTCCAGCCGTATGGAGGGCGCACGACAGGCACGACTGCCGTACTACACAAGCCTATGAAAGTTGCCCAGCGCGTCAGTCAAAAACGTGGGGTTTTGACACTGCTCCGCATCAGGACGCCGCTTGCCGAGTTGGAACGCGCAATTCGTGTCGCAAATCACAGAATCGGGGGTTTCTGACCGATCAAGCCAGCACGTCACCGTCGCGTGCTTGAGGAACAACGCGTCCAACCCTTCGCTTCGTCAAAGCACCAACGTGCTACGCGCTGCTTCATCGTTTCGGACAGAGTTGCATCCTCGCGCATGACCTCTGGATTTGGGCAAGCATCCAAACCCAGCACAATGCGGCCATCTTCTACCGCTACAATGCCG
>JBIKMD010000692.1:0-3785 GCA_044359465.1 Myxococcota bacterium | reverse complement strand
GGCGTAAAACGCAGCACCTGCGATCCGTCGCTGAAAACCCGTTTCATGGTGAAGGTGACGAGACCATTTTCGAAGTGCAAACGAGCTTCTCGCCCGCGCGAAGGGCGCGAGCGAGATCATTCTGGCGACCGACGCTGACCGTGAGGGCGAGGCCATCTCATGGCACGTCGCGCAAACGCTCGGCCTCCGCGCGCCCAAGCGCATGCGCTTCATTGAGATTACGCCAGCCGCGCTCAAGCGCGCGGTCGCCGAGGCTGGTCCAATCGATACTAGCCTCGTTGACGCGCAGCAGGCTCGGCGTGTGGTCGACCGTCTGGTCGGCTATCTGGTCAGCCCTTTGCTTCGACCGCTCGGAGACAATCACTCGGCGGGGAGAGTGCAGACCGCGACGCTGCACATTGTCGTGCAGCGCGAGAGCGCGCGGGAGGCGTTCGAGGCGGAACCGTTTTGGACGGTGCAGGCCGTATATAAGGAGGGCTTCTCAGCGCGCTTCGCACGCCAGAATCCGAAGGGCGAGCTTGTCGAAGCCAAGCTCGCTTCCGAAGAGGAAGCAAAGCGGATCGTCGCCGAGGCCGCTGCTCCGCACGTGGTGCGCGCAGTGCGTGAGCAAACCCTGGAGCAAAAGCCAAAGCCGCCGTTTACGACGAGCACTTTGCAACAAGCCGCTAGCGCGCAGCTCGGGCTCAAGCCCGCCGATGCGATGCGCATCGCGCAGTTACTTTTTGAGGCCGGCTGCATTTCCTATCATCGAACCGACTCCGTCGCGTTGTCGGATGAAGCGATCGCGATGGCGCGAGAGTTCATCGCGCACGAGCGCGCCGACCTCTTGCCGAAAGTCCCGCCGCTCTACCGCGCTGGCGACGCTGCCCAAGGTGCACACGAAGCGATTCGTCCAACGAGCCTTGAGACGTCGCTCGACGTGCCGGCCGAGGGCCGGGCGCTCTTCGATCTTGTGCGGCGGCGGTTTCTCGCAAGCCAGTGCAAGCCCGCGCTGATCGCCCAACAAATTGTGACCATTTCGGCGGGCGAGACGCGTTGGCTGGCCAAGGGTTCCGTCGAGGCCTTCGACGGCCACCGCTTGTATCTGAAGTACGACGAGAACGCGGACAAGGAGAAAGGCGAAGATGATGAGCAACTGCTACCTGCCCTCGCGGTCGGCGACGGCGTGAATGCGGAGCGCATTGAGGTGAAGCGAAGCGAGACGAAGCCGCCGCCGCGGTTTACTCAGGCAACATTGATAAGGGAGATGGAGCGGCTCGGCATTGGGCGACCGTCCACGTACGCGGCAACGTTGAAGACGCTTTTCGATCGCAGCTACCTTGAGGAACAAAAGAAGGCAGTCGCGCCCACTGCTCGTGGTCGCGTCGTGGACGGTGCGCTCAGCAAAGCATTCACGTCACTCGTGGAGTCATCCTACACTGCCGAGCTCGAGGCGCGCCTCGATGACATCGCGACCGGCAAACGGCGCTGGAAGGACGAGCTGCAGCTCTGGTTTCAAACCTTCGAGCCGCAGCTCCGCTCTGCTGGGCCCGTGATTGCCACGTTCTCAGGACCCCTGGACACAACAAGTGCGTCCTCAAGACCGTGCCCGCTTTGTGGCTCGCGTCTGGTCGCCAGGCGCAGCGCGAAGGGTCCATTTCTCGGATGCTCGTCTTACCCGCAATGCCGACACCTGGAACCACAACCCGCCCTACCCGTTCGCAACCGTCGCGCAGCGACAAAGAAGGAGACGCAGCATGCAAAGAGTCACTCGTAAGGTCTACACCATCATCAAGAACGGCGGACGCTCCAAGCCCTACTAGCAGCAGATCGGCAGCGCGTTCGACAACAAAGACGGCTCGATCAATGTCGTTTTGAATGCGACCCCGCTTGACGGGCGCCTGCACATTCGCCTTGTCGAGCACGCACAGCCGGAAGCTACGTCCGAACCCGGCGCGTAGACGAAGCGTGGGGCCGAGCCTCACAATCCCCCTGGCCCTCCCCAACAGGCAATGAGCGTGCAGCACCGCGACTACCCTTAGCAGTCGTCCGGTTGAGGCCTTTTGCTCCAGCCACTTGTCAGCGTTTTGTCGCTGGCCGCTCGGCCACCGTCGCTGCGCTCCTCTACGCGCCCACTGGGCGCCTCCGGCTTGCCGTAAAAAATTTCTGTCCCGCGTTTCACGCGCTCGTCGCTCCGCTCCTCTCACAAATTTTGTGCGTCACCAGCGGGAGCTTCGGCCGACGGCCTTTTCGCGAACAAAACGCCGCCAAGCGGCAAGGAGAAAAGCCATGGACCAGACGAACACGCAGAAGAGCAATCGCAAAATCGTTTACACAATTGCGAGCCGCGGAGAGGGCAAGAAGGAGTTTTGGCGCGAGATCGGAGTGGCGTTCGTCAACAGCGACGGCTCGTACACCGTCAAGCTCGACGCCGTGCCGGTCAACGGCGCGATGCACATTCGCGACGTCAGCGAGAAGCAATCCTGAAACGTCGGTCGATAGCGCCGGTCCGACCCCGGCGCGCGCCGCACCGCTCACCAACCAACACGGAGCTTACGTCATGATCACGATCAAAGATTTGCAGGACAGGAACTACAAGCGGCAGGGCATCGTTCACTCCGGCTCAGTCGCAACGGGGCACAACGCGGAGATTGAAACTTCCCCGTCTTTCATGGGAAACTCTGGACTATGAGCACACTGTTTGAGCGACTCGGCGGCGAAGCGGCGATCATGGCGGCCGTGAACGTGTTCTATGAGCGCGTTCTCGCTGATCCCATCACGGCGCCGTTTTTCCAGGCGCTGGATATGAACGCACAGGCCAAGAAACAAATGGCCTTCATGGCGACGGCATTCGGAGGACCTGAAGAGTTCAAAGGCCGGGACCTGCGCACGGCGCACGCGAAGCTAGTGGCCGAGCGAGGGCTCACGGATCAACACTTTGACGCCATCGCGGGGCACTTGAAAGCGACTCTTGAGCAGCTTGGAGTGGGCGAAGCGCTCGTGCAGGAAGCGTTAGCGATTGTAGGCGGCACGCGCAAGGAAGTTTTGAGTCGCTGAGAGTGGGACAAGAGTTGCCGTTCGACCGGGTCGCAGTAGACCAAAAGTCTCTCACCGTTGGCGAGTTCCTGGCGTTGCCGATGGCGGTGAGAATCGACGCAATTCTCACTAAGCGCGTAGCGTTTTTTCTCGGCGAGACGCCTGTGGAGCTCTCATTCGCGCTCAAAAATCTTCGCGCGCTCTACGCAAAGCCGCCGTCTCGCGGTGACCCCACAGGCGGAGACAAACCCTAAGGATCAAGCCGCTTGCCGAGCGTCTTTGGATGCCCCCGCGGCTCGCGCGCCAGCTTGCGCAAGTGTCCTCCGACATACATCGATTGAACCAGGTGTCTCGATTCGGCTCTACGGGCTCGAACGCAACCACAGAAAGGAGCCCTTCACGTACGAGCGCACGTTCAAGCTTGGAGACGTCGCTGAGTATGACAGCTACAACCTCAGCTACCTCGGGGTGATCGCCGCGATTGGAGAGAGGACCGTGACGCTAGAAGCCCACGGTCGGCGGCATCGCTTGAGCATCTTCGACTTTTCATGGCGCAACCGGCATCTCGACCTTGAGGCGACCGCGAAGCGCAATCTCGACACGATGCAGTGCATCTGAGCCGCAGACGATCCACTGCGGCGCGAGAGCGTAAGATGTCCGAACGTACGATTTGCGCATTGAGCGGTTCAAGCACGGCGCAACGTGAGACCTTGGGCACAAGATTTTTCGTGTGTTTGGGCTGAAATCGACGATTTTGCTGCGTCAGCGAG
>JBIKMD010000693.1:0-3785 GCA_044359465.1 Myxococcota bacterium | reverse complement strand
CTCAAACGCGCAAGTTTGGACGGCTCGGCAGTCACAGAGCTCGCCACCAATGCGCAGCGCGGCTCCCTTCGTCAGGATGCCTCGTTTCTCTATTGGTTCGATCGGACGGCCGCGGATGCCACGCTCGTGCGCGCGCCAAAGAGCGGCGGCGCAGTGAGCAAAATTGCAGATGCGGGTTCCACGCTCGTACCTGAGCTCGCGATTGACGATACGCACGTGTACTGGCTCGACGGCACGACGCTCAAGCGTGCGCCTAAAGCGGGCGGCGACGTCACCGATGTGCTCGCTGACTTCTCGCCAAGCCTCATGCAGAACGACGGCGACTCGCTGATCTTTCTCGATTCAGAGGGCACCGAAACAAACGTCTACGCTATCAACAAAACCACCAACGAGAAACGCCAAGTAGTGACTGGTGCCAATCGTTTTTGGCTGGATGGCACCTTCGTTTATTTTACCGGCTATTCGCAGGGGAAAAACGCGTTGCAATCATTGCGCCGCTTTGATCGCGCCACGTCGCGCACGACGATTCTGCTTAGCAGCCTGGGTACACTCTCGCTGATCACGCTCGTGTACGACGCGGCCAATGTGTATTGGGTGGACGGCAGCGCGGCGAAGAAGCTTCCGAAGCCGAACTAAGGTGTCTACGAGATCGGACCGCCGACGGACGGCTCGTCACTCAGTCGGTAGATGTGTGTAAATACTGAGGCGAAGCTAAAGCCAGCGACCTGCCAGAACCACACGCTGGTCACGAAAAAAAAGACGCCGAACCCAAGCAAACCAAGAAATGAGAGCACTAGCGCCGTCGCCGCAATGCCCCACGCACGCCAGTACAACAGACCCGCATGGCGAATGCGGCGCAGTGCGAGCCGCGGCGAGAAAACCTCACGCACTGAAAAATCCCTGCAGTAGTGGGTCATATAGCCAGGCACTGCGACTGTTCCGCAGAGAAGAAGCAAAACGCCAACCGCGATCAGCGCACGCGAGCCCTTAGACCATCCCAGCGCCGCGAGCCCTGCGCCTGGTGCGTGCCAATAGATCATTCCGAGTAGCGTGACGGCGCCATGCCGAAGCAATGTCAGTGGCTCTCTCCATGACGGCCACGCAGCCTGACCGTGCTGCATTCGGTGGACCATCATGATCCGGTGCCCCATGTTCATGAGCCAGCCGATGCCAGGCAGAAGCACGAGCAACGCCGCGCCTATCAGCACTTCACGGCGCGAATCGGCGGACTGGAGCGGAAAGCGAAACGAAGTGCGAAGCGAGAGCGGTGTGCGCAGTGTGATCGCCGACATGGTGAGAAGCTGTGCCTTGATTGTTCAGTGCCATAGTCTACTCGGGACACCCCTCAGTAGCGCGTAGCGGCGATCTTCAATTGGCCAACCAGGAAATCGACGACGTCGGTGTGCTCGACGGCGAGCTGCTGCGGAATGAACGAGGCCTTCGTCATGCCAGGCAGCGTGTTGGTCTCGAGGAAGTACGCGCCGTTGTCTGTGACGATGACGTCGGTGCGCGAATAACCTCTGCAACCGAGCGCTTCGTGCGCCGTCACGGCAACGTGCTGCACGGCCGCTATGATCGTTTCGGGCGCCTCGGCAGGCGTGATCTCTCGGGTTCCTTTTCCGAGGTATTTTCCTTCGAAGTCGAAGGCGCGCCCCTCATCCATGATCACTTCCGAGGGAAGCAGCGCCTTCACACCGCCCGCACGTTCGACCACGCCGCAGGTCATTTCACGGCCGCGCAAAAATGCTTCAGCGAGATAAGCGCGCTCCGGGTCTTTGGCGACGGCCTCCGCCACGCGCGCGACGTCTTCGTTGGTTTTGACGTGATGCAGGCCCACACTCGAACCATCGGCCACTGGTTTGACGACCACGCGGCCGTGTTTGGCGAAGAGCTGCTGGAGTGCAGACAACGCGGCGGCGGGCGCGCGCTGAGGAAGCACGGTACTGTCTGCCGTTTTTACTCCTTTGAGGCGGACGATGTTTTTAGCGGCCACTTTGTCGAACGCGCGGGCGCTCGCTTCGCTTCCTGAACCGGTGAACCCGAGCTTACGCTTCTCCAGCATCTTTTGAATGGTGCCATCTTCGCCGGTGCCACCATGAAGCGCGAGGAGGAAGGTTTTGTCCTTCACATGATCTAGTGCGACGTCGATGGTGCCAAGGTCAGCCTTTTGGGCGACGAAGTCGTTCTCGAAGGGTCGCTCGAACGCCGCGAGCTCAGCGGCCTCCACAGGGTGGACAAAACCTGCTGGCGACCAGAACCAAAGTGTACAGCCTGAGATCTTCGAGCTGATGTTTTGGGCTGAGGCCACGCTGACACGGCGCTCACCGCTGGTGCCGCCAAAAAGGATGATGACGTCTTTCATTCGTTCTCCGCCGTTACGCTGACGACTTCTTCATAGGTAGTCTCGCCCGCGAGCAATTTTTTGATCGCGGCGTCTCGTAGCGAAAGCATGCCCTGCTGTTTAGCAACCTTGGCGACGGCAAAAACATCAGTCGTGGCCGTGATCAATGTCCGTACTTCTGGTGTCATAGCGAGCACCTCAAAGATGCCAATGCGCCCTTTGTAGCCGGTTCCGCGGCAAATGGTGCAGCCCTTCCCTTGTTTGACCGTGTAAGTGCCCGATTCCAGGCGCAGCAATTCGCGTTGTTCCTCGAGCAGTGTGATGTCTTCGCTGCACTTGCTGCAGACTTTGCGCACGAGACGCTGGGCCATGACGCCCACGACGGTCGAAGACACGAGGAATGGCTGCACGCCAAGATCGATGAGGCGCGTGAGCGCACTGACGGCATCGTTCGTATGCAGCGTAGACAACAACAAGTGACCGGTGAGCGCCGCTTGAATCACCATGTCTGCGGTTTCGCGGTCGCGTACCTCGCCTACCATGATGACGTCGGGATCTTGGCGCAGTAGCGTGCGCAAGATGGTCGCAAAATCCATGTCGATCTTGGGCTGCACGGCGACTTGGTTGAAGCCCTCAAACACCATTTCAATGGGATCTTCGACGCTGGTGATGTTGAGGTTCTTTTCCGTGAGCGTTTTGAGCGCCGTGTAGAGCGTGGTGGACTTGCCGGAACCTGTTGGACCGGTGAGCAAGATCAAACCGTGAGGACGGTCGACCCAGTTCTTGAACAGCTCTGCCTCACGCGGTGCAAAACCAAGATCCGCCACGTCGCCGACGAGCGCCTCTGGGTCGAAGATACGCATGACCATCTTCTCGCCAAAAGCGACGGGCAGAGAGCTCACGCGAATTTCAACGTCGTCATTGCCGCGGTTCATTTTGATGCGGCCGTCCTGAGGCCGGCGCTTCTCGGCAATGTCCATGCGGCACAGCGACTTGATGCGCGCGACAAAGGGCGCATGGACGCCTTTGGGAATGCGATTCACTTCGTGCAGCACACCGTCGATGCGAAAGCGGATGAGCGAATGCTCGCGTTTGGGCTCAATGTGAATGTCGCTCGCACGTTGGTCGAAGGCGTAGTGAAACAGATACTCCACCGCGTTGACGATGTGTTTGTCTGTGGCCTCGATTTCGTCTGGCCGCGAGCGCATGCGCACGAGCTGTTCGAGGTTCGAGACCATGACGCTCGCGTCAGCATTACCCGCGGCGTCGCCTCGGCTGATGTCTTGAGCGGCTTTGTTTACACTCTGACGAAAGCCGTAGACCTCGGTGATCGCTTTGAGGATGTCTGCCTTGGGCGCAATGCGTAGCTGCACTGCAAGGCCAGTGGTGCGTTTGATGTTCTCTACGAGCTCGCGGTTGTAGGGGTCTGCCACTGCGCACTCGA
>JBIKMD010000690.1:0-3786 GCA_044359465.1 Myxococcota bacterium | reverse complement strand
AGAACGCCACTAGCATCAAGTGCAGATTCACCGTGAGCGTGTTCATCACCACGACTTCACTCGGTAGCGCACCAACCAGGCGTGCCGTCTGGTCCGTCAGCAGCTCGTGGTACGGCAGCCAAGGATGTTTTGCGTGAAAGTGCCCCTCGACGCCAAACTCCGCCCAATCGTCGAGCGCTTCATTGACGTACTCACGCGCCTTTTTGGGCTGCAAGCCGAGCGAATTGCCCGCAAGGTACACGATGTCTTTTCCCGGAAAGTGAAAAGCCTCGCGATAGCTGGCGAGCGGATCCTTGGCGTCCTGCTCGCGTGCCCATGTTTCGTCGTTCTTCATGTGAAATCCGCTGCTTTCATGTTCAACCAAGCGAGCGCTGTGCCGCTCAGAAGGCGCGTTTTGGTGTCTGCCGAGAGATCGGTCATCGATTCGATGAGCGTGCCGGCGATGTCTTCGCCAAGCGGGAAGGGATAGTCGCTGCCGAGCGCAACACAGCGTTCGCCAAACACGGACAAGATGAAGCGCAGCGCGCCGGGATCGTGCACGAGTGAGTCGACGAAAAAGCGGCCAAGATAGTCGCGAGGTGAGCGCGTGTTGTCGACTGCACACAAATCGGGGCGCGCTTCGAAGCCATGCGTCACTCGGCCCACGGTGATAGGGAAGGATCCTCCGCCGTGTGCAAATGCGACGCGCAGTTTAGGCAGGCGTTCGAACACGCCCCCAAAAATCAGCGAGCAGATGGCGAGCGACACTTCCGCCGGCATGCCCACGAGCCACGGCAGCCAATACTTTTGCATGCGCTCTTCGCCCATCATGTCCCATGGATGTACGAAGATGGCGGCGCCAAGCTCGGCCGCTGCTTCGAACACCGGAAACAGACGTGGATCGCTCAGATTCATATCGCCATCGGAGGTCCGTACGTGCGAGCCGATCTGTACCCCGCGCAGCCCGAGCTTCATGCAGCGCTCGAGCTCGCGAATGCTGAGCTCCGTCGATTGCAGCGGTAAGGTGCCGAGCGCAACAAAGCGCTTCGGTGCTGCCGCCGCTACGCCGGCGATGTGGTCGTTCAAGAAGCGCGCAATGTCGTGGCCATCGTCAGGTTTCGCCCAGTAGCTGAACATGACAGGCACGGTAGAGAGCACCTGCACGTTTACGCCGTGGTGGTCGCACTGGCTGATGCGTGTCGGCCCATCCCAGACGTTGCTCTGCACTTCGCGAAAGAACTTTCCATCATCACGCAGCATGCGCGCGCAGCCTGCTCCGTGGTGGTCTAGCTCGATGAACCCGCCATAACCGAACTTGTCCTTCCAGCGCGGCAGGGTCTTTGGAAGAATGTGCGTGTGAATATCGATCTTCATTTGCGAACGGGCTTTTGCATGCGCACACCGCAGTGTTTGCAGGTGCTGTTCTCAGCGCTACCCCAAAAACGTTCGAACACTGGAGGCAATTGTTTCACCAAGTCTTCTAAGTGAAACGACTCTTTATACACTTGCTGCCCACACTGCTCGCACATCCACAGGAACGAATCGATCTCATGCGCGAGGCGCCTGCGCTCAATGACCAGGCCCACCGTATTGGCAGGCCGCTGCGGTGAATGCGGCACATTTGGCGGAAGTAAAAAAATATCACCTTCATTGATGGCGATGTCTTCTGGTTTTCCATCGACGAGCACGCGCAGCGTGATGTTCCCTTCCACTTGGTAGAAGAACTCTTCGCCTTCATTAACGTGATAGTCGTTGCGCGCGTTGGGGCCGCCTACGACGGTGACCATGAACTCGCGGTCGAGCCAGATCTGCTGATTTCCAACCGGTGGTTTGAGCAGGTGCCGGTTGTCGTCGATCCATTTTTTGAAGTTGAGTGGCTTCATTCAATCACCGCGATGCACTTGAGCTCGATGGCAATGGGTGTGGGGAGCGCGTTGATCTCGAGCGTGGTCCGGCAGGGCTGCGCGTCTTTGAAGTACTCGGCGTAGAGACGATTGTACGTGGGGAAGTCGGCCTTCATGTTCGTGAGGTACACGGTGACATCGACCAAGTTCTCCCAGCGTGAACCCGCGTCTTCCAAGATGGCCCGCACGTTCGCGAACACCGAGTGACACTGGGCCTCGATGTCGTACGACGTGATGTTGCCTTGCGCATCGAGCTCGACGCCCGGGATCTTTTTCTCACCCCGCGCGCGCGGACCAACGCCAGAGAGAAACAGCAAATTGCCTACGCGACGTGCATGCGGATACGCACCAACGGGCTCGGGTGCGCGTGAGGAGTTGAGACCTGCTGGTTTCGTTTCGTTCGTCATAGTTTCACGCACACGTTTTTTGGTTCAGTGAAAAAGCGCATCGCTTCGAACCCGCCCTCGCGGCCAACGCCGGAGCGTTTCACGCCTCCAAAGGGCGTGCGCAGGTCGCGTAGCAGCCAGCAGTTGACCCATACGATTCCAGATTCGAGCGCAGCGGCCACACGGTGGGCACGGCTCAGATCACGCGTCCACAACGAGGCGGCGAGCCCGTAGGTGGTGCTGTTTGCCCAGCCGAGCACCTCGTCTTCGCTATCAAAAGGCATGAGCGTGGCCACGGGCCCAAAAATTTCCTCTTGGTTCGTGCGGCATTCAGATGGAAGCCCTTCAAAGAGCGTAGGTTCAATGAAGAAGCCCTCTGCGCAGCGGCCACTCACGAGCGCGCGTTTGCCGCCCGTGAGGACTTTGCCGCCCTCCTGTTTGGCTAGCTCAATGTACGAGAGCACTTTCTGCAGATGCGCGGCCGAGACAACTGCGCCTTGATCAACGGCAGTCGCCGGATCGCCTAGCTTCAGCGCGCGCACACGGTCGATGAGCGCGGTTTTGAAGCGTTCATAGATCGGGCGCTCAACGAAGATCCGCGAGCCACATAAACAGATCTGACCTTGGTTCGAAAACGCTGCCGCTAGGGTTCCGCTCACCGCCGCGTCGAAGTCTGCATCTGCAAAGACGACGGTAGGATTCTTTCCACCGAGCTCTAGCGAGAGCTTTTTGAACATGGGGGCTGCGGTGCGTGCGATCTCCGCGCCAACAGCCGTGCTGCCGGTAAATGAAATCGCTTTGACTTGTGGGTGCTCCACCAGGCGCGCTCCGGCTTTTGCGCCGAGTCCATGCACGATGTTGAGGACGCCGGGTGGTAGCACCTCTGCACAGATCGCTCCGAGCAGGTGCGCTGTCATGGGCGTGACTTCAGACGGTTTGGCCACCACTGTGTTGCCGGCCGCGAGCGCAGGCGCGATTTTCCAGGTGAACAAATAGAGCGGAAGGTTCCACGGGGAAATACAAGCGACGACGCCGAGTGGTGCGCGCAGCGTGTAGTTCACCACCTGCGTGCCCATGGCGTGGCTCTCGCTTGCAAACTGCGTGCACGCGTCTGCAAAAAATTCGAAGTTCGCAATGCTGCGCGGAATGTCCAAGCTCGCTGCTACGGAGACCGGTTTTCCGCTGTCGACGGATTCGGCTTGGGCTAGCTCGTCTTTACGTTCGGAGAGGCGCCGTGCAACCTCACGCAGCAGTCGTGCGCGTTCACTGAGCGGCAATTGCGCCCAAGCAGGCGCGGCCTTGCGTGCGGCATCCACTGCGGCGTCAACATCACTCGCATCCGAAGCCGGCACATAGGAGTAGACCTTGCCTGTCGCGGGTTCGATGTTGTCGAGGTACGCGCCTTTGTTCGGTGGAGAGAGTTTGCCGTCAATGTAGTTCAGTAGCTTCATGACATTCCTTCCACGAGCACAGCGCGTGTAGGCGCAGCATCCGCGTCGCGAATTTTCAGCGGTAGC
>JBIKMD010000691.1:0-3786 GCA_044359465.1 Myxococcota bacterium | reverse complement strand
GATTTGACCGGCGCCCTGACGGCCACCGCCATCCTCATCCTTGCGCAAGAAAACACGATCGTCTTGAATGACCCGATCAGCAAGTTCGTGCCGAATACGCCTGAAAACGTCACGCTCGCGCAGCTGCTCACAATGCGCAGCGGAATCCCGGATTTTTTGCAGGGTTTCCCGCCCGACCAAGTGACTTCGGCCTTCGACCTCCTCGCAACCATAGACCTGACACCCACGTTCGAGCCGGGGTCTCGCTTCGAGTACTCGCGTACAAACTTCGTCTTGCTTGGTGAGGTCATTGCGGCGGTGTCCGGCAAACCGTGGCACGAGTTTATGGCAACCCGCATGTTCGAGCCGTTGCGGCTGTTTCGAACCGAGTTCCCAGCTGGACTCACGCCGAGCCAGCCTTTTGCGGCCAGTGAACCTATGAGTTTCTCGCACTTTCAGGCGGCGGGAGGGCTGGCGAGTACCGCTGAAGAGGTGGAAACCTTAGGAAAGGCGCTGGCCGAAGGCGCCTTCCTGTCTGACTTCATGCATCAGGAGCGGCTCAAGCTCGGGTCGTGCGAAGCGGACGTGCGTTGTGACCGCTATGGGTATGGGATCATGGAGAATGGCGGCTTGCTGGGTTTTGCTGGCGCATGGAGCGGCTATGCGGCGAGCGTTTTTCACGAAACAAAGTCCGAAATGACGATCACTGTCCTGAGCAATGGTCCGGCTCGGCTCCGCGAAACCACAGCGGCAATCGCGCAAGCCATTGGTTTCAAAGAAGAATAATTAAAACGAAAAGCGGCACACCGTCGCAATAGCAAGCGCAACGTAGGCCAAGTCGACCACGATAATGATCGTAGGAGACCGTGCTGATGCGCAAACGCTTGTCTATTCTCTGTGTTCTTTTTGCCGCTTGTTCGTCTGGCGGTGTCAAAAGCGTCGGTGCGCCAGCGGCAAAAGCAGCTCCTGCGGCGCCCAGCGTGACAGATGCGTCTGCGGCACCACCAAGTGCCGCTCCCCCTCCGGGTCAAAACGCCCCCGACCCCAAAGTCGTTGCCGAAGTGGAAGCAACCGTGAAAGCAAACAACGACGCCGCCATGGCCGAGCGCGAGAAATTCGTGGCCGATGGTTGGACCATCGTGGAAAACGTTCCGGCTCCTGACGCACGACTGCTGACCTTCGACGCGGCACTGATTCAAGAAGACCCAGACGCTCTTCGCGTGCAATTGGGTTCGACCACGCCAAATGAAAGTGACCTCGCGAGCGTGGCCAAGATCGCCCGCACCGCCCCAAGCGCTGAGCTACGTCTCACCGCGATTGAAGCGCTCGGCCGAATGAAGAGCGAGGGTGCACAAGCAGAGCTCATCGCCATGCTCACCAGCGGTGTGTTTGGCGCAGACGAATCAGCGCGACTCACCATCACGCCTCTGCTACGCCCAACGGACTTGGATGCTGCAGGCGCTACCGCTGCGCTGCTCGACAATGCTTCGCTTGGCGAACCAGAGAAAAACCAGATCGCGTTCACCCTCGCAGCCATTGGGCTTCGCGACGGAACCACGCTCCCTGATTCAGTTCTTTCGACGTTGTCCGTGAACGCGCAGAACCGCATCGCAGCCATGCGCGCCCTGGCAATGAACTAACCCTGACCACAGTTCCTAGAAGGATCAAACCCATGTTTTTGAGCTCAATCGCGCTGTCTGCAGCGCTTGCCACTGCCGCCACGCCTATAAACGGCCAATTTCCAGAGCTGACCGGCGCCGCTAGCCCAGTCATCACCGCCACCCAAGTCAACATTGGAAGTGGCATCGTTGGGGCCCTCGACCTGCCGAAGTGGCGATGCAAAAAATGGGATGGCTCTGCTTGCAGCGCTGCCGATCGCGCCAATCCAGCGCTCAAGCAGGTGGTGATTCTTCCCACTGGCTTTGCTGCAAGTGACGAAGCGCTGTTCTGGTCAGAGTTCGACTTCATGATTACGCTCATGACGACGGAAAAAGAAGCAAAGACGTCTTGGAGCGTTCAGAAGCGCAGCCAAATTCTGTTCATCGCCTACTTCTTGCCTGGTGGACCGCTTGGAACGAGCACGGCCATGTTCAAAGCGTCCATTCCCGCGCACCCAATTCGGGGCATGGCGCTCTCGCTCGACCAAGCCTCGGTGTATGCGAAGATCACGGCACTCACGGCTGAGATCTCGAACCTACGGCCCATGTCAGTAGGCGTTCTATTCAAATCAGATCTGGACAACGTCACTGCCAACGCAGCCCCACCTAGTGTGATCGGCAAGCCATTTGGAGTCGCAAAATTCACCACTTTCGACCTGCACGACCGCCGCGCTTACTTGCCGGTGCACGAGCTTGCGCACGCCGGGCTCAACTTCCTGGACGAATACGTGGAAGGCGGCTTTGAAGATCTCAATATCTCCCAGATTGACGTGCTCACACCGCTCGCGTTGTTTGATTCTACATGGGGTGGTTTTGTGAACTCCGTCGCTGATCTGCTCGGGATCTTCGACATGCGGCTCTCGGAAATCTTGGCAAACAACGGCAGCGACAACATCGCAACACGCAAGCAACCAGCAACGGTGGACACGCCCGGCTTCAGCAAAGAACAGTACATCTACGAAGGTGGCATGTTCTTTGGTCGTGGCACCTGGCACATGCAGGGCGACAACATCATGGACGGTGGAAGCGTTGAACGCGGTCCGGGCGACAAGTTCGCTTATGCCCACTCACCGGCGCAACAAGCGGTCGTCCACGAAGCCTTTGGTGCTACGGCGCATCGGCCCAATGATCGATTGCGCAACGCAGGCCCAAGCAGCAGCTGGCCGTCAGCGCTGGGTTCAGAGACCAAGGTGATGCTCTTTGATGGCGACAAGCTGCATCACTGGCATCCAACGCGCACCTACAACGTGCAAGTGGGCTGGTACGAACGCAAATGGAAGACCTGCTGGGCTTTGTTCATTCCTTACCCTTGTTCGGAAGATGTCTGGCGCGTGGCTGAGCGCACCTCGTGGGCAGCCGAACGCAAGATTGAGCTTCGTGCGACAGCGGCGTACGGACTGACGTCCCTACTGCAAAAAGTGGTCTGCGCGCTGGGCGTCAACGAGATCAAATCGGGAAATGACACCTTCCGCATCTGTGACCAGGGCGTTGAAGCCATCACCAGTGCCTTTTTGCCAACCATCGTCTGGCGCTTGCCGTACCAGGAAGTCAAAGTGCCTGCGTCACAGTGGTTTACCAAGTACTACTACCGCTTCCGTACGGACAACGGTACGCACGTCTCAGGTTATACGGGGTGGTCCACCTTCATTCGCACGTTCTGAACAAGCGGAATGTCGGCCGGAGGTAGGACGTGCAAGTTCGCGTCTAACCACTCGCGACTCACCCATTTCACGTCTGCCACATCGACCGCCGTAGGCGTGCCCACATACTGAAGTACTTCCAGAAGCAGCAATTCGACAATCCACGGCGCACCGTCTTTGCCTAGATACTCATGCTCAACGCGTGAGATCTCGGCCCCGATTTGTGCATCAATCGCGATCTCTTCTTTCAGCTCACGGACCAGCGCTTGTTCGGGCGATTCCCCAGGCTCGATTTTGCCACCGGGAAATTCCCACATGTGCGCCAGGTGCGTTCCAGCTTTACGCTGCGTGAGCAGAATCTCCCCCGCTGCGTTGAGGATCCAAGCGCACACCACTCGCTTCTTTTGTTTGGTCCCGCTCATAGCGCGCGAGTGAACCACGCTCAGAGGCCAACCCAGCGGTGTTTGGCATCGAGCTGAAGCGTGTGTTTTTCGCCGTAGCGCAGATAA
>JBIKMD010000689.1:0-3787 GCA_044359465.1 Myxococcota bacterium | reverse complement strand
CTGCAGAACATCACCGGCTTCATGGTGGGCCAAGGCTACGAAGAAGGCGGCATCATCAAAAACGGCGCCAAGTTGATCAACGCGGTGTCGAATAGCACGGTCCCCGCGATCACGATCATGATGGGCGCGAGCTACGGTGCCGGCAACTACGCCATGAGCGGCCGCGCTTATGAGCCGCGTTTCTTGTACACCTGGCCGTCGCATCGTATTGCCGTGATGGGCGGCAAACAAGCCGCGGGTGTGCTCGAGATCATTCAGCGTAACGCGGCTGAAAAACGCAACGAGAAGGTCGACGAAGAAGGCATCACCAGCATGAAGGCCTTCGTCGAATACCAAATGGACTCACAGTCGAGCGCGCTCTTTGCGACCGCGCGTCTGTGGGACGACGGCATCATCGACCCGCGTGACACACGCACGGTGATCGCACTGTCCTTGTCTGCTGCGTACTCGCGTGAAGTGCAGGGGACCACGAGCTGGGGCGTCTTCCGCCACTAAGGAATATAAATGAAAACCTTGAACAAACTACTCGTTGCCAACCGCGGTGAAATCGCACTGCGTGTGATGCGCACGGCGCGCAAAATGGGTCTCGCCACCGTTGCCGTTTATTCTGATGCCGACGTGAGCACGCCGCATGTGAAGTTCGCGGATGAAGCCGTGCGCTTAGGGCCAGCGCCCTCGGCTCACTCTTATCTCGACATGCAAGCAATCATCCGCGCGGCCAAGCTGACCGGCGCCGATTGTATTCATCCGGGCTACGGTTTTCTCTCCGAGAATCCAGACTTCGCCAAGGCGGTCATCGACGCAGGCATCACCTGGGTGGGACCAAAACCTGAAGCGATTCGTGCCATGGGCCTCAAACGCGAAGCCAAAGCGCTCGTGGGCAAACGCGGTGTGCCGCTCGTGCCCGGCTTTGACGGCGGTGATCAATCGACCGCGCTGCTCGAAGCGAAGGCCATGGAGATTGGCTTACCCGTCATCTTCAAACCCTCTGCTGGTGGCGGTGGAAAAGGCATGAAGATCGCTCGCAGCAAAGACGATTTGCGTGAAGCGATTGAATCGGGTCGCCGCGAAGCACAAAACGCGTTCGGTGATCCCACGTTGATCATCGAAAAATATCTGGAGCGCCCGCGCCATCTCGAGATCCAATTGATGGGTGACGAGCACGGCAACGTGGTGCACCTCTTCGAGCGCGAGTGCAGCATCCAGCGGCGCCATCAAAAGGTGGTGGAAGAAACACCATCCGTCGCGCTTACGCCCGAGTCGCGTGCCAAGATGGGCGCCGCAGCGGTCGAAGTGGCGAAGGCCATTGGCTACAGCAACGCCGGCACCGTCGAGTTCATCATGGACAAAGATGGTAGCTTCTATTTTTCCGAAATGAACACGCGGCTCCAAGTGGAGCACCGTGTGACCGAGCAAGTCGTAGGTGTGGACCTCGTTGAGCTGCAACTACGCGTTGCGCGCGGGGAAAAACTCCCCTTCACGCAGGCCGACCTCAAACAACGGGGGCACTCGGTGCAGGTGCGCCTCTATGCGGAAGATCCAGCGAACGGTTTTTTGCCCAGTGTGGGCAAGGTCTTCGACTTCCACGTGCCAGAGCTGGGCGGCTTCTTCGTAGATTCAGGCATCGAGAGCGGCGGCGAAGTCTCCATGCACTATGACCCCATGGCGGCAAAGCTCATCGCGTGGGGTGAAGATCGCCGCGACGCCACCGCGCGTATGGTGCGCGCGCTCGAGGGTTTGTCCGTGCAAGGGCTCACCACCAATCGCAGTTTTTTGACGCGCTTGCTCCGGCACCCCGAATATCTCGAAGGCAAGATTCACACGGGTTTCATCGATGAAAAAATGGGCGACGCCTTGGCCGAGCCCGTCAGCCCTGAGCGCAGCAAGTTGTGCGCTGTGGCCGCTACGCTGTCTCAGTACCTGGATCGCCGCGCGGCAGATCCTTATTTGCCAGATATCGTGAGCGGTTTTCGCAACAACCGCTTCCGTGACCAGTACGCCGAGTTTGAAGGCGGATCGCGCGTCGAATACCGGGCGCTCGGCGGCGACCGCTTCTTGATTGATGGCGCCGAATGGTCGGTTCGCCGCGAGCAAAAACCTACGTTGATTCTCACCGGCCCCGATGGCCTGCGGCAAAGTGTTCGTGTGATTGCGGCGGATGGAAAGCTATTCGTGCACACGCGGCTTGGTGACGAAGTGCTCACCGAAAAAGCGCGCTTCCCTGCAGCCGCAGATTCCGCGGTGAAGGGCGGCTTCATTGCGCCAATGCCTGGCAAAGTCGTCAAGGTGCACGTCAAAGCGGGCGAGGCCGTCAAAGCCGGCCAAGCGTTGCTCGTGCTCGAAGCAATGAAGATGGAACAAGTGACGCGCAGCCCTTCGGATGGCGTGGTCAAGCAGGTGCACGTGCGCGAAGGGGATCAGATCACTGCAGGCAAAGTCCTCGTCACGATGGAAGCGTGATCTTTAGCTTTGCCCTCGCGCTTTGAACGCATCACAAAAGCGAGCGACCGCGGCGTGAAGACCCTCTGCCGTGCCATTCACTTCCTGCACATAGGGCGCGAGCCAGTCGAGCGCCTCAGTGAGGCTCCGATAGATCTTCATGGGATGCGGCGGCGGTGCCAAAAACTGCAGCCCAACGAGCACTGCACGGTGCATGGTACCGACGAGACCGGGCGCTAGTAGTACCGTTGACGATGCCGTGCGAAACCTTTCGAAACGTTTGATCAGATTCGCCATGCGCTGGCGTTCGTAGGTCGTCATCTTCGAGTCGCTAGGAAAGATGACCACGAGCTCCACCACCTTGAGCTGGTTGGTGCCTCGCCAGCGGGTGCCAATCGCCTCGAGTTGATCCATATCGTGGACGGACAGCTTGCCCTCGAAGAGATGCACGCCCAAACGGTTCGCCACGCCCGACCAAACGGTGGGCAACTGAATGAGTGGCTCGATGATCATGTTTTCCCCCGCCCCTTGACCTGAAGTCTGGTCCCGAACACGCTTCCCGCCATGACGCAAGAAGCCTTCGTATATGACGCCGTTCGTACGCCGCGAGGGAAGGGTAAGAAGGGTGCGCTGCACTCGGTCAAGCCCATCTCTCTCCTCAAGGGCCTCGTTGATGCGCTGCTAGAGCGCCAGCCGAAGCTCGATCCTCAACGCATCGACGATCTGATCCTTGGGATCGTCACGCCAGTGGGCGACCAAGGTGCAGACATCGCGCGCACGCTGGTGCTCGCGGCCGGTTTGCCGAACACCGTTGGCGGCGTGCAAGTGAATCGCTTCTGCGCGTCGGGCCTGACCGCCGTGAACATGGCGGCCATGCAAGTGCGCTCTGGGTTTGAAGGCCTGGTCATTGCTGGTGGTGTGGAATCTATGTCGCGCGTGCCCATGGGCTCAGACGGCGGCGCTTGGGCCATGGACCCGGCAACCAGCTACGATACGTCGTTCGTACCGCAAGGTATTTCGGCGGATTTAATCGCAACCATCGAAGGTTTCACGCGTGAAGACGTGGACCGCTACGCGCTGCGCTCGCAAAAACTCGCCGCCAAAGCGTGGGCAGAAGGTGCGTTCAAGCGATCGATCGTTCCTGTGAAAGATCAAAACGGCGTGACCTTGCTCGAGACCGACGAGCACATGCGTGCAGACACCACCCTAGAGGGTCTTGGCAAATTGAGCCCGGCCTTCACCATGATGGGTGAAATGGGCGGCTTCGACGCTGTGGCGCTGCAAAAATACCACACCGTGGAGAAGATTGACCACGTGCACACCGGTGGCAATTCGTCTGGCATCGTCG
>JBIKMD010000688.1:0-3789 GCA_044359465.1 Myxococcota bacterium | reverse complement strand
GGCGGTCCCTGTCAAGCGCAAAGCGATTCAGCGCTCAAAGCAGCGCGGACTTATCACGCTGAAGTGATGCACTTTGGAGAGACGCGCGTGAAACCGTAGCGATGCAGATGATCGCAAGCGCCGTCCACGCAAGACCCGCAGGGTTCGCCAGGCAAGCGAGCACCACGGCAGCAAACGACGCCACCACGAAAACAGCGGCAGACAAAAATCGAATCGGCGTAGGTAGGATGAGGCCTTTGCGCACCGCCGCAAAGTAGGCACAACCCGCGAGCGCACTGCTCAGCGTGAGCAAAAATCCCGCTTGCGACAACAGGGTCTCGTAGCTGCCGACGTGCAACATCACTAGCGCGATCACCGTTTGCGTCAGAATGCCGATCGCAGGCGGACGGTGATCGCCACTGAGCAAAAGCTTTGGAAGAATACCGTCTTTCGCCATGGCGGAATACACACGCGGCCCGGTCATGCTCATGGCGCTGATTGAAGAAACCAGTACGAGCACGATGGCAGCGCTGAGCACCACACCACCACCCGCACCCATCCACCGCGTCGCTAGAACGTGCGCAAGCGTAATGCGCTCCGTGTCGGTTTGCGTCCAGGAGTGAATATCGTCGCTACTGAGCGCTGTGACGAAGACGAAGTTGAGCACCAAGTACAGGAGGGTGGTCACGATCGCGCCAATGAGCATGCTGCGAGCCACATCCCGTTTGGGCGAGCGAAACTCCTCCGCTGCATAGGTTGATGCGTTCCAACCACTGTACGAGACACTCACGGTGATCAGCGCAAAACCCACAAGCTCGAGTCGCGGAGCAGACACGGGCCCGGCAGACAGAGAGAACACCGCGCCCGCATGCGTGGCACCAAAAACGACCCCGAAACCGGCGAACACGACGAGCAGGCTCACCTTTGCGATCGCAAGCCAGTCCTGTGTGAGCTTAGAGACACGAAGATCGGAGCTATGAATCAGCGCTACAACCACGAGCGTCAAGGTGCCGAAAACTCGAGCAGGAATGGCGGGGATTAACGTTTCAGCGAAGGCGCCCGTCGCGTAAGCCGCCATCGCCAGCGGCGCACTGAAGCCCACGATGAAAGAGATCCATCCGACACAAGCGCCGAGCAATGGATGTAATAGATCATATACATAGCGATATTCCCCGCCTGATCGAGGAATCGCACGCGCCAAGGCGCTGTAAGTTGAGACGCCGCTCAGCGTGAGCAATCCACCCATGAGCCAAATCACCAGGATCATGAGAGGTGAGAGCTCGCGAGGGAGAAACCCCGTGGTCGTCAGCGCGCCCACGCCCACGGTATCCGCCACGACGATCCCGACCCCAGAGGCAAGGGTCAAGCGACCAACTGCGCCCCGGGTGATCGTGTCGTCATTGGTGCTGGAGAGACTGATTCGACCTGTCGTCATGCGCTTCTCCATGAGAGCACAAACAGGCAGTGTCGCCAGAAATCCGCGGACACGGACATCTTTGTCATGGGTTTTTGTGGCGCGAAGTGAAAACACCGAAGGTTTTTCGCTGGCACACAAGCTGCTAACCGTGGCGCATGCTGCTTGCCATCATGATCGCTTGCTCGCCCGTGCCTCCCTCGCAACCCATTTTGCTGCCGTCATCCGAGTCCACGACTGGTCCGACGCCGCTTCTCATTGCGGCGGCTGACAGTACCTTCGACCTAAGAAAAGACGGCATCAGCGTTGCGACGATGATCGAGACCACGGATCTGTCCGACACGCAGATTTTCGCAAGGCCGGCGGCACCTTTGACACCAGGTGCGTACCTCCTAAACGGAGTGCCCTTTACGGTGAGCTCGACACCGACTGCGCTCACGGAGCTTGGCACGGTCAGTCTTGCACGGCGCATCGATTCACCCGCACCGTCAGACGGCGTTAGCTGCGGCGATCTTAGCGCCGTGACTGTGAGCTTCTCCGCTCTGGACTACCGCACACAAGACGGCGAGCTCGCCTTCTCCGTCACGGTCCGAAAACCAAGCGGTGAAAGACTCGGTGCCACACTCGTGAGCACCTCGAACGCACAGCTCAGATTCTGGACGCTCCCTGGTGTGGAGAACATTCGCAAAGGCGACTTCTGTTTGACCGTGCGGCAAGTGAACGCAGATGCGCTTGGTGATGCGCAAGATCTCGGCTGTGTCAGTGACAAGACCACCTATGCCCCGGGTGCCATTCCAGGTTGCCGCAGCGTAGGTGACGCTTCGCCCGCGTTCTACTTGCTCTTGGCGGGGCTTTGGTGTGCCACCAGTAGACGGCGGCCCAAGGCAGTGGCACCGCTCAGCGAATCTTAGCGCTCTCGCTACACGCGCTTTTCACGTAGCGGGCGTCCTTGGGAAACGGCACCCGCGCAATGAAGTCCTGCGCACTCGCGTACGCGGCTTGGTTCGGCCGAATCTCAGTGAAAGCCCCGTTCGTTGCATCCGGGTACACGTAAGAAGCGTAAAGCACCCAGTGTTCGGTGTACTTCGCAGCCCCTTTGGTTCCTTCACTGAGTAGCTCGCCCACGAGCTTGCCGTATTGGTACACGCCAAACGAGGACTGCAGTCCGGGTGGAAACTGAGCCTGCGTAGAGTGAGCGGACAAAACGATGAGAACACCGGCGAGCACCGTCACCAAACACAACTTTTTCATCTCGAGCTCCTGACGTCCGCTACCCCGGCTGCGCGAAGAGCACGACCGACATTGACGTTTCAGCGTCGTGAGCCACTCGACATTTGCCGGGGCCTACGGCTCAGCGTCCAAGGTCGACGATGAGCTTCTTCATATCGTCTTTCCCACGGTGCGTCGGCAGACCTTTTTCACTAGCCGAGATCGCTTTGAGCGCTTCGACTTGGGCTTTGTCGCCCACTTTGCGCAGCGCCCAAATGATCGCGTAGCGCGTCTCCAGAGCGCTGTCTTTGATTGCGTCAAGCAATGGCGCTGCAGCGCGCTTGTCGCCCAGGCGGCCCAGCTCGTACGCAGCGCGATCACGCACTTTTGCGTCCTTATCTTTGAGTTTGCCAATCCAGCAATCGACGCTCGCAGCGCATTCCTTGGCAGCCACAAGACGCACGAGCTCAGGTTGAAAGTCTAAGTTCGTTTTTGCGAGCGCGCTAGCTGCTGCGAGCTCGCGCCCGTCACCAAGACGCGTGTACGCTACGAACGACACTTTTTTTGCCGAGTCGATCACGCCCGTTTTACTCGCCTTGAGCAACGCAGGAAGCGCTCCGCGGTCAGAAAGCTCGTTGAGCGCTTCAGTATAGAACGCCCTCAACTCGCCGGACGGCTCATCTAGCGCAGCACTCAAATGCGCCACAGATTTGCTAGAGCCCATGCGCCCTGCGGCGAGAGCCACGGCACGCCGTACGAACGGCCGCGTGTCTTCGTTCTTGACATTCCACGCGGCAAGAATCTGCGGTTCGGCTTGTTTCGCGGCCAAATCACCGAGTACTTCGATCGCTTTGATCGCGACGGCGCCTTCAACGAAGGTTTTTTCCTCCGCGAGCTTTTGGACCTTTTCGTTTTTACCTTCGAGCGTCTCAATCAGAGGCGCAATGGCCGGTTCGCCAATTTGAAAGAGCGAGAACGCGGCTTGCGGATACACGGAGGTCCCACCCTTCTGGACGTACATCGCTAGGATCAACGCAGGCACGGCCGTCACCGTCCGCAGATCACCAATCATTTCTGCAGCGATCTTCTTGGTGAACATGTTGTCGTCTTGCTCGAGACCCTCGATCATCACCGGACCGAACTTTGGATCGCGGATCACGCCCATGGCACGCATGGTGGCCATCCGT
>JBIKMD010000687.1:0-3794 GCA_044359465.1 Myxococcota bacterium | reverse complement strand
CTTACCAATCGAGAAACGGCTCGTGCCATCTGGCATGAGCCCTTTGCCCTGCGTGGCACGGATGGCCGTGCACAGATTGGTTTTGCGCGACAAACACGACTTACAACCACGGCATTCCGGCGTATATAAATGGATGACGTGGTCGCCTTTTTTGAGCGAGGTCACGCCGGGGCCTACGTCGACGACGATGCCGGCGCCCTCATGTCCAAAAATCGCAGGAAAAAGACCTTCGGGGTCAGCGCCGGAGCGCGTGAACTCGTCGGTGTGACAAACGCCAGTGGCCTTGATTTCAACGAGCACTTCTCCGGCTTTTGGCCCTTCGAGCTCGACGTCTTCGATCACCAGCGGTTTTCCAGCTTCATAAGCAACTGCTGCACGGGTTCTCATGCGCGCTACCTAGCACTGGTTGAAGGGAAGGTCTCCCCTAGCGCAGACCGTAAGTCGTGGTTTCCACGTCACGCTGTGCGGTGGCCGTCGGCACATTCGAGGGAGACAGCAAAAACTCCAAAGACGAGACACGTTCTTGCACGCGGCGCTTGGCCGCGACACTCGGCGTTTCACTGCGGTAGGTAATCACGCGGTCGACGCCTTTGGCGGCGCGAACTTGCAAACCAGCATTCGCATCAACATAGCCAACGAGCTCACCGCCCGAGATGACATCACCAGATGTGACAATCGGTTCCACACCGCGGAGCGTAAAGACATGACCTTGGGAGCTTGCGAGAACCACTTCGTGCGCACGCGGATTGACGCTGAGCACACGAGACCGGGTGGGCGCAACGACCGGTGTCTGCTCTGGCGCGCGCAGAAGCAGCGCCGTCGTCCGAAGCGGCTCCTTCTTCGATTCGCGCGTTTGAAACGTCTCCACGTCAGAGGCATTGATGGGCCAAATGGCAGCGGCAACACGTTTGCCTTCTTGGTCGTAAACGCCGTCGCTCAAACGTGCAGCTTCATAGTGTGTCTTGACGCCTTGGTTGTCTGGCACAGCCAAACGCGCGGCCAGAATTTGGTGTCCTACCATCAACATGGAAGCAGTAAACCCACGGTGAATGCGTTCGAAGTCCACATTCATGCCGCCCGTCATGGCACGCAGCTCTGCGAATTGACGCGCGTCCATGCCTGAGGCCGCCCACGCCTGCGCGAACGCGCCTTTGCTGACAACGACATCCGTTGCGTTTGCTTGGCGCAGACGCCCGTTGTGCATGAGCCAAGCTTCGGTTGTGCCGTCGCGCTTCGTGATTTCTGCAGCAACGATGCGCTCCTTGCTCAGGCGCAAGCGAATCTCAGCCAAGTCGGTGCGCGCGCGCAAACGCTCGGTCACTGTACGGTCTGGCTGCTCTTGCACCACAGAGAAGCCGGTCGGCTCACGCACCACATAGGTACGCGCCGATTCTCGGGCATTGAAGCCGCGTACGCTCACAAAGCGAACGAGCTTGCTCATGAGCGACATGGCACGACCGAGGCCGTTGCCTTGCTGCCACTCTTCGCCGCGCAGCAGCTCGTTGAATTGTTCGAGCTTCTCGCGTTTCACGTGCAAGGCAACATCTGCATTCGCCAGCGCATCGCTGGTGAGCCCCGAGCGATAGAGCGTGTGCAACCAGTCTGGTCCGGAGGCCTCGACGGCGCGAACTGTGTCAGTCATCTTCTGCTCACTCTGCGCGTGCGCAACGGCAGAAGGAGCGACGTCACTGATGGGTCCCTTTGGCGTTTGCTCGGCAAAGCTCGCGTAGTGTTTTTTGCCAACCGAGAGCTGCGCGATGATGCGGCGCATGGCGGGACCCGCGAGGCGGCCCCCCGTCGCTTTGTCACCAAGCGGTTTGGGCGTGCGGTAACCAAGGTACACAGCCACCACGAGCGGCTTGTTCACGTCGCTGTCCGAGACGAGGCACACCATGCCAACGCGTGACGACTCGTTGGTCGTGCCAGTCTTGCATGCCACTTCCGGCGGAACATTGATCTCTGCCGTTTTCCAGCCCTCGCGCAGCAGACCACCCAATCGCACCGCGGTGCCGCCTTCTTGCAGGGCCTTTTTCATACCCGCGCGAACACTCTCTGCGACCGACGGATCAAATACTTGTACTGGCTCGCTGACGGGCTCTTCGTAGATCGCTTTGCCTTGGCGGGTGAGCGCACGCGTGATGATACGCGCAGTCTTTACCTCGCCGTCGAGGAGCGAGGTGTAGGCCTGACCAAGCTCGAGCATGGAGATCTCGGAGGCGCCGAGTGCGAGCGTGAGATTCTGTTCGAGCATCGAAGTGATACCGAGCTCGCGGAGCTTGAGATAGAGCTCCGGCACTGTGACGCCCTGGGCCGTGCGCACGGCAACGCTATTGAGCGAGCGCGCAAGCGCGTCCTCGGGTAGCAGCGCGCCAAAGTACTTGTTGCCGTAGTTCTTGGGGCACCAACCATCGATGCAGACGCGCGTGTCATTGATCTTTTTGCCCCGTTTCAACACGCCGGTTTGAAAGCCGAGCGCATAGACAAAGGGCTTTATCGCCGAACCCACCTGAATGGGGCGCAGCGCGAACGGAACTTGGCTTTCAGCATAGTCACGCCCACCGACGAGTGCGAGCACGTCGCCAGACTTCGCATCGAGGACAACGACGCCGCCATCGAGTGTCGCGCTACCTTTTTCGAGCTTCTGATCCATCTCTGCTTCGCCAAGCGCTTCGCCAAGCGCCATTTCTGCAATGGCTTGCGCTTGGGTCGACAGCGTCAGCTCCACCCGTGCACCGCGGGCAATACGCTCTTGTCCGAGGCGGTCCTCAATCACTCGCACGGCGGCGTCACGAACGAATGGGCTCGTAGCGATCTCTCGTTTGCGCGCGATGAGCAGCGGTGTATTGAGCGCCTGCGCCACGTTCAGGCGGCCGTAGCGTTCGGCGACTTGGTCGCGGTTCAAGACTTCACGGTCTATGAGCTCACGCCAGCCGCGCTTGACGAACCAGCGAGCGAACGCTCCGACTGACTCACCAACGTGCGGCGGTGTCTCAGAACCGAGTGCAACGAAGAGCACCATGTCGCGGCGCGTGAGACCTTGCACAAAGTCGGTGGCGTACTTGCTTGGCGCTTTGACCAAGCCAACGAGATAGGCAGCTTCGGCGAGCGTGAGGCCTTGGCAACCCTTGCGCGTGAAGTAGTACTGACACGCATTCGAAAGCCCGTACACGTTGTGACCAAAGTAGGCATGGTCAGCGTAGAGCTTGATGATCTCGTCTTTGCTGTGGTGCTTTTCTATCTCGAGCGCGAGCGCCATGTCGTCGAGCTTTCGCCGCAACGTGCGCGCAGAGTCACCTTTAATCATCTTGGCGAGCTGCATGGTCAGCGTGCTGCCGCCCTCGAGCTGACCGCGAATCGTTTGCAGAAACGCACCGAGCAAACGCACGCGATCGACGCCGTTGTGGTGATCGAAGCGCGCATCTTCGAACGAGACGAGGAGATCACGGAAAGTAGGCGGCAACACTTGGATGGGTTCACGACGACTGTCGTCTTTCCCACTGGTCGCGAGTTGATGCCCTTCGCGACTCGTGAGCTCGAGCGAATAACCAGGCGCCATTTTATGTTCGATTTGCTGGTAGAGCGTGGGGCCAAGATAGGTCGAGAGATAGGTGGTGAGCCCCTCCACCGCTAGCGCGAGTAGGCTCAGGGCGATGAGAGCGCAGAGCGCTAGGCCTAGCGCTGCGTCCCAGATCGCAATGGTGGCCAATCGTACAACGCGACGCGCGAACACGATGCTGCTGGTGATTCGGCTCATGGGTTCACGCGTTATCGGCATCAAAAGAGGTTCGTAGAGT
>JBIKMD010000686.1:0-3796 GCA_044359465.1 Myxococcota bacterium | reverse complement strand
GAGAACCGCGATCATTGAGAACCTCCAAGAACAAAGGGAATGCCTTGAGCCATCGCAATGGGAATGAGCCCGCCGTGGGTCGTGCGGACGTAGGTGGCGTCAAGCGACACCCCTGGCAAATCCTTGGTGATACGCCTGACCATTTCTTCATGTGGAAATTTTTGACTGCCACCCGTGAACATCGAAGCAGTCAAAAACAAGCGTCCGGCACGCGTAGGATGGCTTGCGGCATAAGCGGCCTGGTGCGCGAAGATGGCGCCATCGTTCGTTCCGTAAGAGGGGTCCGCAGCAAGGGCTCGCGCCAGAAAGGGTGCACCCGACGCATCGTCTTGAAAAAAGGCGTAGAGCGTAAACAGGCCGCCAAGAGAGTGACCCATCAGCGTTCGTCCGCTACTGAGATCGATCCGAAAATCCGCTTCGACTTTGGGCGCCAATTCATCACGCAAGAAGCGATAGAACAGCGGTGCGCGATCGGTCGTTTTGGGCGCGCTCGGGTCAGGAACGACGAAATCTGTGAACCGGCCTCGCTCTTTGTTTGGATTGTAACGGTGGCCAATACCAACGACGATTGTCTCAGCGATCTCGCCCTTAGTTTCGAGCTCGGAAATGGCGCCAGTCGCGTACGCCATCTCATCGAGGAACGTCGCGTCGAGCTGATACACGATCGGATAAGAGCGCTCGCTTGTTTCGTAGCCCGGCGGAACACGTACGAGAATGTCATAGGTGTCATCTGCGATCTCAGAACGAAGCTGAAACTGCGTGGTGAGCCCAGTGGTGGGATGTGGGCTTGTTCCGCACGCCGAAAGAAAGAGCAGGAGCAAAAGTGCGCGCATTGGTGTCCTCCAGCATTGAGGGCCACCAGGCGCGGCAAACGGCTCACACGCTAGCGATTCTCTTGGGTCGCAGACGCGAGCGACGCGCCGCCGGGCTTCGAGCGAACAACTTAGGCAGCCTTCTCAATGCACCAAAAAGTAGTGTGGACTGGGAGAGGGTCGCCGCCGCTAAAGGTTGATCTCACGCTGATCGAGTATCTTCTCGACCTGACGGTAGAAGAGCGCCTCGCGATCAACCGGCGCAACGCACGATTCCTCGCTGCTGCCCGTGAAGCGGCGGCGCAACAAAACAAGCAATCGCAAAAGAAAGAGACGAGGGAGCCCTGCTTCGCAAAAACTAGTCCCAACGCTTGCTCATTTTGAACACCACGGATCATGTGCTGCTGCGTACCGCGCTTGGGCCATTCTGTGTCCTGGGCGCGATTGAAGGTGGTGCTGACTACCATTGGCTCGTTCCGCGCTCGACCTCTGTGCCTGTGTTTGGCAGAGCGCTTCTAGTTCCAACAATGGCAGCGCTGATAGAGCTCAAGCGCCAAGGGACTCGGCCTGAAGACCCACTCAAGTTGGTTCAGCTAGAAGCAACGCTCGCAGCGAGCAAGAAACGAACCTAGGGCCTGTCACGCAATTGGGGTTCAGTTCGAACCTCTCCTATGCCGCAAAGACGCTTCGTCTCGCGCCGAGCTGACATTCGGTTATTCTCTCTCTGCATGATCACAGATTCGGGCTTGTGCCGCTTCGGAGGAGACATTCTCTACCATCGCCTGGATGAGTTGGCGATCACGGTCTGCAATAAGCCAACGATTCGAGACTCAGAATGGCAGAGCTACCTCGACGGCACGCTGCAAACGTCAAAGCGACTCGGGGGCGTCCCGAAACTGAGCATGGTGTTGTTCATGACAGCACCCCCCAACGCGACGCAGCGCAAGATGTCGCAAGATTTTCTGAGCGACAACGGCTTAGTGATGGGCCGCGTCGCGCTCATGACCGAAAGTATTTTGGTCCGCGGCGCAATGACCGCGTTCAGTTGGCTCGTGCCGAAGACGCAATTGCGCGCCTTCTCGCCGGACTCGGTCAAAGAAGCGATCGCGTGGTTGAGCGAAACCGGCCTTCCCTTTCCTGCCGCCGAGGCAGAACAAGCGTTTGAGAACATGCGCAGGCTCGCGAGCTCGGACCGTTCAACACAAGCCACGTCATGAGGCCTGCAGAGCCCGAGACTAGGTGTGAAAACTGCGGCCACACGAACGCCGGTGCGTTCTGTAGCGACTGCGGCCAAGCGCACCGTCCGCTGCATCGCCACGTCGGTGACTTCATTCGCGACGCCGCTGATGCGATTGTTCACCTTGACGGGAAAAGCGTGAGGACGCTGATTCCCCTACTGTTCCAACCCGGTAAACTCAGCGTCGACTATCTGCGTGGCAAACGCATCAGCATGGTTGCCCCGCTTCGTCTGTATCTCTACGTCAGCTTCTTCTTCTTTTGGCTACTCGCTGTGCAGTCCAAGCAGAGTCCCACCAGCTACGTCAAAATTGAACCAACTCCCGCGAGCGCGCCAGCCAGCGCGTCATCAACAGGACCAAGCTCGCAAGATTATGCGACAGAAGCGGACGATCTCGAGCGAAAGCTCCCAACGATGAGCGGCCCAAAACGTTGGTTCACCGAACGGATCATCGCAGCGCTTCGTAAGTTCGCGGAAGGCTCAAACCAAGCGACTCGCGACATCAACGACGGCATGCTGCGTGCGCTACCGAAAGTCGTGTTCGTGCTGGTTCCTGTTTTTGCAGCGCTACTGTACGCGTTGTTTCGACGCAGCCGGAAGTACTACATCGAACACCTCATCGTCGCGCTCCACCTGCATTCCTTCTTCTTCGTCATTTTTGGATTCGATGTTTTTGTCTCCCTCTACAAAGACATCCGCGCGCTCGATGTGCTTGTTCTACTCTTGTCGCTGCTCTATGCGTTCTTCGCGCTTCGCCGCGTCTACGCGCTACCAGTTTGGTCAACCACTTGGCGGGCCGCGGTCGCAGGGCTTACCTATCTCACCGTCGTTGTGGCTGCGGTGTTTGGCACGCTCGTTTACACATTCACATTGATGTGACGACGCCCCCTCCGGGCACGCAATCAGGAACCAAACATGCCTAGGCCGCTTTGCGGCGCGCCTCACCCAGATCGAACTCTGCTTGCATCCGAACCCACATGGCAGCGGACGTCTTCAGTGTGCGTTCCAATGCGATTGCAAACTCAGGAGAGATGCCTCGCTTGCCGTTCACAATCTCGTTGATTTTACGAGGAGAGCAACCAATCAGCTTGGCCAATGCACTTTGATTCAGGCCCATCTCCGCCATGTAGATGGATTGAAGAACGATGCCAGGATGGAGGCAGAGGCCTAAGCGATTTTGCGCTTCGTCCCCTGCACAGTTTCCAGCTGCGTCGCCGCCGCAGTGTGGAAGGTCATCGTTCCATCTTCGAGATCACCAAACTTCATGATCTTTCGATCGTAGATGTAATTCTGCTTCACCTTCCAGGGAGCGATGGAGCCCTGTGGTGGGAACAAACCTGCGGCGCGCTGAACGTAACCAGAGGCGAGATTGAGGATCGGTTCCTCACTCACGCTGGGATCGCGCTTTGGCGCGCAATGTGTGTACCCGCGCTGATCCATGAAGTTCATCAACCGACACACGTAGTCACTGCTCAGCTCGGCCTTCAGCGTCCACGACGCGTTCGTATAACCAATCGCCGCGGCAAGGTTCGGGACGTCGCTGAACATCACGCCTTTGTAAGCGAGTGACTTGGTGAGATCGAGCGGCCTACCGTCCATGGACATCTTGATGCCGCCAAGAAACTTCAGCTTCAGCCCGGTCGCGCTCACCACAATGTCCGCAGTGAGCGTCTCGCCTGTTTTGAGACGGACGCCGGTTTCAGTGAAGGTCTCAATTTCACCGGTTGCCATGGAGGCGCGACCACTC
>JBIKMD010000685.1:0-3797 GCA_044359465.1 Myxococcota bacterium | reverse complement strand
CTTCATTGACGACATTCTAGAAGTGAGTCGGCTCACACACGGAAGACGTAGCTACGCGCTCGATGATGTAGACTTAAAGAGCGTCGTAGAGTCGATGTGCCATGCCGCCAGCGTGCGTCATCACTTGCCAGACGGCGCCATTTCAATCGCGATTCCAGGAGACATCTCGCTCATCAGCGACAAAACCGTGCTCGAAACGGTTCTCAAAAATCTGATCGACAACGCCGTCAAGTACTCGACGCCTCCCGTGCGCGTCGAAGTCAGCGCACGCGCGCTCGATGACACCATGCTCGAGCTGCGGGTGACAGACAAAGGCATTGGGATTCCCAAAGTGCATTTGCGGCGCATCTTCGAGCGCTTTTACCGCGTGCCGAGCGAAGCCGTGTACACACGCCAAGGCACCGGCATTGGCCTGTTCGTAGTGTCTGCGTTGGTGCGCGCCATCGGTGGCAGCATAGAAGCCCGGTCGGACGGGCCTGGCACGGGTACAACTATGCTCGTTTTTTTACCCATCGACGCGCGCGATCATAGCCGCTAGTGAGTTGCTCGTGAACCGCATCCTGCTCGTCGAAGACGAGGAACATCTAGCCACAGCGCTCAAGCTGAACATGGAGCTAGAAGGCTTCACGGTGGACCTTGCGCCAAACGGAAGGCGCGTGCGCGAGCTGCTGGTGAATCCAGTGCCCTACGACGCGATCGTGCTCGACGTTATGCTTCCAGACATCGACGGCTTTACACTCTGTGCGAAATTGCGCGAAGTTGGAAATTTCACGCCCGTGCTCATGCTCACCGCACGCGGGACACAGGAAGATCGCGTCAAGGGCCTCGATTCTGGCGCGGATGACTATTTGGTCAAACCCTTTGCGCTCGACGAGCTCCTTGCGCGTTTACGTTCGTTGCTCCGCCGCCAAACTTGGGGAAAAAAGTCCACGGCGGCCAGTCTGCTCATCTTCGGCAACGTCACGGTCGACTTCGATCGCCACGAAGTACGTGTCGGAGACAAAGCGCTTCGTTTGACCCAACTCGAGCTCGATTTGCTGCGCTATTTCGCGCAAAACGCCGGGCGCGTGGTGCCGCGCGACGAGCTGCTCGAACAGGTTTGGAAGCTGCGCAACTACCCAAATACCCGCACCGTCGACAACTTCGTCGCCCGCTTACGAAAATACTTCGAGCCAAATCCCGATGAGCCTCGTCATTTTGTTTCGCATCGCGGCAGTGGCTACAAGTTCGTCCCGTGACACTTCTTTTACACAAGCGCGACCAACGATGACTGTGCGCTGAGAGACGACACCGCACTCTCGACTGTAGGAGTCGAGTATGCAGATGCAAAGACAATCGGACGTAGCGCGCATTGAATGGGGAGCCATGACACCCTTCATTGCCATTCATCTCGCCGTCTTCGGCGCCATTTGGTCGGGCGTCACTTGGAGCGCAGTGATTTGCTGCGTCGCACTGTACGTCATTCGGATGTTCGGCGTGACTGGCGTGTACCACCGCTACTTCTCCCACCGGACGTACAAGACCTCTCGTTTCATGCAGTTCGTTTTGGCCTTTATTGCTCAGACCAGCGCGCAGCGAGGCGTCCTTTGGTGGGCCGCGCACCACCGCGACCATCACAAGTATTCAGACACGGACAAAGATATCCACTCGCCCGTCGTGCGCAGCCTGCTCTACTCGCATGTGGGTTGGATCTACGATCACAACAGTGAAACCAAGTACGATCGCATTCGCGACTTCACGAAATTCAAAGAGCTCATGTGGCTTGACCGTTTTTGGTTGGTGCCACCCACGATACTCGGAGTCACCGTGCTCGCGACGCTCGGCTGGTCGGGCTTCTTCATCGGCTTTTGCTTGAGCACCGTGCTCGTGTGGCACGGCACCTTCACGATCAACTCGCTCTCGCACATTTACGGATCACGTCGTTACAAAACCTCAGACGAGAGCAAGAACAACATCTGGCTCGCACTGATCACCATGGGCGAAGGCTGGCACAACAACCACCATCACTACATGCACTCCACCCGCCAAGGCTTCTTCTGGTGGGAGATCGACATGACCTATTACATTCTGCGTACGCTGCAAGCACTGCACTTGATCAACGGAATCAAAGAGCCTCCCGCCTGGGCAATCAAAGGACTCGCAAGCGCGCGAGAAGCGATGCCAGCAGATGAGCCAAAGACGACGCTCCCTATCGCTCCGGTTTCAGCACACGGCTAGGCGCCCGCCAGCGTGCATCTCGACAACAACTCGCTGCGCTCCCTCGGACAACACAGACCGCTCGCACGAACATTGCAGTTCAACGCTCGTAGCCAAACCATGCCGCGAAGCGTTTGGGTGCCTCGCGCCTAGTGCGGCAAAACCATCGAGTCGCCCGCGATCACCTATGGGCCGCACGGGGAGCGGGTGCAGGCTAAAGAACGGTCCGGTCTCAGGACACTGCGAGGCGCCCGACGCGTGACTCTCGACACCATGTCACTGCGCTGCGTGGGGAAACACAGACCGCTCGCACGAACATTGCTGTTCAACGCTCGTAGCCGTACCTTGCAGCGACGCGTTTGGGTGCCTCGCTCCTAGTGCGGCAAAACAAGCGAGTCGCCTGCGACCACCTGTGGGCCGCACGGGGAGCGGGTGCAGGCTAAAGAACGCGAAGCTGCTCGGGATTCACCGCGAGCGCCTCCGCCACGAACCAAACCATGCGCGACAGGCTGGCCGGCTCTAGCTCTAGCTCTAGCTGCGGCTCCGGCTCCGGGTCTAGCTCCGGGCCGCGGCTGCTGATGCTATCCGCTGACGTTCTGCGTGGCCCTGCCTCAATTGTCGCGCCGTATCGCCCACGCCGTGTTTCGCATGGCTCGGCTGAGAAGAAAGCCCTGCGCCTGAGTGATTGGCGGAGGATCGGCTGCTGATTGCAGCTCCGCGAACGAGGTAAACAGGTCAATCACCATTCGAACGCGCCTCCCATACTGATCGACTAAACTGACGGCAACTGGCGTATTTCTGCCAAAATGCCGTTCCGCATTCGAAAAGAGATACGCTAACACTGAAGACATCTCACGCTCGGATGCGAGGTAGTGCGCATGATAGCGATCGCGAAAGATCTTCCCGATCCAACCCTTGCGATTTCGCAAAGAACCAGCACGCGGGTCAACGGAGCCGCCGGCAGGCGAACGCGGTCGACATTGATCAAGCGGGCCATACTAATTGTGATCTTCTGGACCCCCTTGGTCAAAGCCTGCGCGCTGTCAGCTTCTGCGAGCAAATGGACGTGGTCACCGAGCACCGCAAAATGAATCAATCGGAAGCCGAGTGGACTTTCGGCAGAACTACCAAACTGCGCAGCGGCAAACGCGCGTTTGACGAGTGCGTACTTCTTGCGAGTGCGCAAATTCGAGACTTTCTTGGTCACGGACAGGGTGACATGAACGGCCGTCTTGGGCGCGATGACCCGGCGCTTCGTGTGCGCAACCACCGCGTCTTCTGACGTTGCGCGTCGCTTGGGCGGGCGGCCCAAACCTGGTCGCACTTTCTTTCCGGCAGCGCGTTCGCGAATCTGGCGGTTCACAACCCGTTCGCGAGCTCCGAAGGGCAGCAACGTTTGGCGCGGCAGTTTCATGGGACATATTTACGGCAGTTATACACTTTTTGCAATCACAAATGTCAACAAAATGCCTTATTTTCTCGAGCGAACGAGCGAACGAGCGAACGAGCGAACGAGCGAACGAGCGAACGAGCGAACGAGCGAACGAGCGAACGAGCGAACGAGCGAACGAGCGAACGAGCGAACGAGCGAACGAGCGAAC
>JBIKMD010001130.1:0-3802 GCA_044359465.1 Myxococcota bacterium | reverse complement strand
GATGGCCTTCAACTCAGCATGCGCGATCAGGACATGCGCATAGCCAGGCCAGTCCATGACGAACCCGGGCGGATAGACCTCGACGACCTCCTTGTCCTTATTGCTACCGTCCATGCGCTGATGCCAGGCCAAGGCACCAGGTCCCCAATCAATGACCACGCGATCCTCCAGATCTTCAAAACCTGGAACACGGCGTAAGTCGTAGAAGAAGCAACCATCACTACAGAAGTCCGGGTATGGGAAACCCACCGGCATGTCGGCCTTGGTCCCGGGGCGCACACCGACCACATCATAGATGCCGCACAGGACTGCCGTGCTATCCACGTCCCCGATACATGAGATGATCCTGGAACAGGCAAACACCTCCTTCGACTGAGAGGCCTGGTAGAAGTCGAAATATCCTAGGCGGCGTAGCTGCTTGATGTCCATCCGCTTGTCCAGGTGCCTGATGATCTTCACATTAGTGAAGTCCGTCATGCCTCGGGCAGCTAGCAGGGCTCGCAAGGATATCATGGTTCGGTCTCCGTAAGGTTGAAGACGAGTTATAGACACTTCCGCAGTGCTCGCCAGCCAACCGGTCCAGACCTGAAAGTCGATCATGCTGCGATAATTCCGTGGTAATCGCTGATTTTAGCGCTGGTGGTCGTTCCAACATCGGGACCGCTTGACAGGGGGTGAAATTACAGGAAACAAATCCGGGTAGGGGCGAAACACCACGCCTCTCACGAAAGGCCTAGCTATGTTCGACAACTCCTCTTCCACCTCCAGCCAGGATGACGACCTGGACGGCCAACCATATGAGCAGCAGAACTCGATGACTGCAATGCCGGAATCGATGACATCGCGGATGTCTCCCGCAGAAATCGAGTGTGTCCTGAAGGCCAAAGCCAAGAGGGCACAGGATGTAGCTCGTTCCGCTGCCCACGCCCCACAACGCGAATCGGTTGCGGGTAACCGGACCCACGAGAGCCAGAAGAATCGAGGAACGGTTGGGAACGACATCAGTAAACCGCCGGAGAGCAATGCCGCCCCGTCTGTGAAGGCAACCGCGTCGGCAGCACCCGCGCCTCATGTCCCCACTTCGGCATCATCCGCGGAGACTGAAGCGCCCGCAACTCCACCAGCTATCCACCCACTGGCCGCGCTGTTCCCGCTGATGGATGATGCGGAATTGGAAAACATGGCGCAAGACATCGCCACCAATGGCCTGCAGCAGCCGATCGTCCTTTGGCATGGGAGTGTCATCGATGGCCAGAACCGCCTGCGTGCATGCTCCATGGCAGGCATCCAGCCGCGCTACACGAATAGGGACGACCTCTCAGAAGATACGATCTACCAATATGTCATCTCCACCAATGTCCGCCGGCGTCACCTCACCACCTCCCAGCGCGAAATGATCGCTGCGAACCTGGTGACGATGAAGCCTGGCTACACGCCGCCGCAGGAACAGACTAATACCGCAAATTGCGGCATTAGTCGGAGTCAGGCCGCAGCCATGATGAACGTAAGCGAGTCTGGCCTTGAGCGTGCCCGAACCGTGATGGCCAAAGATCCAGCCCTGGCCACGGCAGTACGACAGGGCGTTTCCATAGACGGCAAGCATCTCACGACCAGTGGTGCCCTCAAGCGGATCAAGGACCAGCAGGTGGCTCGCGCCGCAGATCGGCCTACGACTGCAGACAACGCGCCTCCGGGCCAGGACATGGTGGCTGATGCACGCCGGAAGGAGGCTAATGCCGTGATCGCGGCTGTCGGCGGTTTCGCCAAAGCCTGGGAACAGGTCAAGTCCATGACCGAGGCCCTACACGACGATACTGTTCAGGCGGGATACGTCCGGATGATCGAGCGCTTGGGTGCAGACGGGGTGCTGGACCCGAATCTCCTGCTTGCACCTCTGCGGGCTTGGGCAGCGCAACCTGACACGAGAAATTGAGCCCTCGTGAACAGGCTGACAAGACATGCATCTGGATCCTGATCGCCCCCTGGCCCCTCGATAGGCTATTAGTATCTAGGCCTGATTCTTCAGATGGGGGTGAATTTCCACTAGCGTCCCGCGTCGACGAGCAGCACATCCTGGTCAGCCCAACGCAGGCGGACTACCTGGCGCGGTTTATCTAGGGTGGCTGCGCGCGGGACATAGCGCTCGGCGCGGACGGTCCAGGTTTGGCCACGCTGTGCCTCATCCGTACCGGCGCAGTGGAGAGCCCCTTGCTAGTTGGCCATCGATATGGATATAATCCACGCCTGTTGACTCTCTATAGACCTGCCGATTTTTGTAGTAAGGTTTCTCATCATGACAGATACACTTCTCCGCATTCTCGAAGGCGCATTCGGTCAATTTTTATCTGTATTAGTTCTTGCAGTCATAGGAACTTACTACCTGGAATCTTTCGGGAACAGGACACGGAGCGTGTTGAAATCGGTGGTCCCACATACATTGACTATCGTTGTAGGATTGTCACTCGCCGTTCTCATCGCGATTGGATTCGCAGCGCTTGTTCCGCTCATCTGCCTGTGGGTGGTGTGGGCACTCCGGAGATCTGACGCTGCCGCAGTCGGATTTCGCATCGAGTACGATCGCCTGCATCTAGCCCTGGCCATTTTGGGAGCATTGCTACTAGGTCTACTGCTGCAGACATCCACAACCGATTTTTCCGCTGCACTAAGCGCGAATAGCATTGGGACGTGGGCAGGGGGCCCTATGGCTGCGATCTCTCTTTTGGGGACTTTTTTCACTGTGGCGATGGCGGATTTTACCGCGTTTGAAGTTGCCATTTGGACCAAGCATAAGCTGCGATAAAGCCACGACGCGCCGGCCCAGCGCATCGAGGCCATAAGCCAACTCGTGCCGCAACGAAATACTGTCGCGGTTCGTCAACAGCACGGTGTCAAGAATCGCCTGGAAACGGCATTCCTGCCTGCCGCTATGCCTGCCCACTTGCCGCCACCTTCCTAATCAGCACCTTCCCCGACGTGCCCAAGGGTGGTGGGGCCAAACGAGGTGAAGCACAACCCGGGCAGGCCGTTGATTGAGGAACCATAGGAGCGACCCATGAGCAGCATGACCCTAGGTGAGAAGGCCAAGCTCGAGCGGTTATTTCGCATGGGCGAGGGATACGTCCTCGATTTCGTCGATGGCTCCTTCGGTGCACTCTTCGCTGAAAGGGAGATCGACATCCACCACGAGAAGTACCAGGCCAACGGAACATCGAAGGCGAAGAAGCTCCGTGCGTTTTGGACGATCGAGGATGACCATACCGTCGGCCAGGCCTTACTTGCCCTCATTGAGCACCACACCGATAGCAGCCATCGCATTTTCGACATCAAGACAACTGAACTGGTAAACCAGTGTCGGGAGATAGCGAAACGACTGATGGGGGCAGGGCCGAGCCTAGCACCCCTCAAGGAGCAGGCGGTCACCTTCAACGCCGGCCATCTCGCCGATCAGATCCGGCGCATGGAGTCGAGCATCCAGACCGATCCGGCCCTCGCCATCGGCACTGCCAAGGAACTGGTCGAGACCTGCTGTAAGACGATCTTGGAGCAACGCGGGAAGCCGGTGAAGGGGACGCCCGAGGTTTCAACACTGACCAAGGATGTCCTCAAGGAGTTGAAGCTGGTCCCCGAAGGCGTCCCCGATGCCTCGCGCGGTAGCGATGTCATCAAGGGCATCCTCCGCAGCCTCGGTTCCATCGGCAATGACCTCGCCCAGCTTCGCGGACTATACGGCACCGGTCATGGCAAGCATGGTCAGGCAACCGGACTCCACGTTCGCCATGCGCGCCTTGCTGCCGGTGCCGCC
>JBIKMD010000684.1:0-3807 GCA_044359465.1 Myxococcota bacterium | reverse complement strand
CGACGGCAGAAGACCGAATTTCCCTCGAGGCAATGATGTCGGAAGAAAATAGGGACAAAGAGTGACCGGCGCACATCAAGGCTCATCGTCGACGTCGAGGCGCGCTGGTCTCTACCTAGTGGAGGCACTCAGCGGGTTCGCGCTCGACGCTGAAAGCAAATCGCGATTCCTGTCGCGCGCGATCGACGCGAAGTACCACGGGCTCGTGCATCGATGGATTGAGTATCTGAGACGCGAAGGGATCGTCGACGTCGTCGGCAAGGACGAACAAGGCGAAGAGACGCTGTCTCTCAATCGAGCTGCGATTGCGCGACTCGAGAAGAACTGTGCAGACTACGCTGTTGCCAGCGCGATGGCGGAGATGCTCGAGCAAACAGGACCGAAGCTGCTCGAGATCGTGCGCAAAGGTTCACTGTTGACGCCGCGCGAGCTGATGTACCCGGATGGGTCAGACGCACTTGCAACGAAAATCTATCGAGAAGATCAAGCGGCACAATTTTACAACGGCAAGCATCGCCAATTCATTGAGACCTTGGTGGCGAAGCTCCCGAAGGATCGCTTGATTCGCATCATCGAGGTTGGTGGAGGAACCGGGTCGACGACCGAGGCAATCTTGACCGCGCTGCCCGCGGACAGAGCGGTCTACACGTTCACGGACATTACGACGTTGTTCACGCGACGCGCGCAGGAGAAGTTTTCGCGCTATTCTTTTGTCGAATACAAAACGTTCGATCTGGATAAAGACCCTGAGAAACAGGGATTTTTGCCCGAGAGTTATGATGTCGCGATCGGCGTGAATGTCCTGCATGCGACGAAAAATTTATCCAAGACGCTGTCTGTGCTTGGCCGTCTCGTGCGCGGCGGCGGCTTTGCGCTCGCGACCGAGGTGACACGCTACGACCCATGGTTTGATGCAACGTTTGGCCTGATGCTGCTCGACGTAGAGCGCGAAGGAGAGCGACAAGACGGCTTCCAGTTCCTGAGCGTACCTGGATGGAAGCGAGGGCTCGAGCAGGCTGGGTTCGACCGCTTCACCTTTGCGCCGAAAGAAGAGAGTGCTGGGCAGCATTTTCTCGTCGGTCAGCGAAGGAACGAAGCCGGCAGGAAGGAGGCGTTTTCGGAACGCCAGGAGAAGAAGGCCGAGAGCGCGCCGCTTCAGACTGTTGACCGCGACTATAGTGGGCATAGGCTTCTTGGTCAGCGCCGCGAAACACCGAGCGGCGCTGTGAGCTACGTTGCGCATCTGACGAGCGCGTCGCTAGGCTATCTGAGCGATCACAAAGTTCACGGTCGCGTCGTGGTGCCAGGCGTCGCCTACACGGAGCTCGCGCTTTGGATTGGCCGAGAGCGCTTTGGCGAAAATACAGCGGAAGTGCGCGACATCAGCATCGAGGCGGCGCTCATCGTCGATCAGGTCGGTGTCGAGTTGCAGACGATGGTCTCCGACGATGGCGATGACAAAGGGTTGCTCAGCATTGAGGTGTACAGCCGGCCGCAGAACGGTGGCGCTTGGCGTCGCCATGCCGAGCTGAAGTTAGGGCGCCGAAGTGTGGCTGAAGAAGTCGAAGCGCTCAAGGTCGTTCGAGCACGGGTGCACGAGGCGGAGGATACGAGTGCGTTCTACACCGAGCTAGCGCAGCACGGTATCGCTTACGGAGCGAGCTTCCAGCGAATGAGTAGCGCGACTAGCGGCCTGAAGGAGGCATTGTCGACGGTGAAAACCGAGACGACTGCCTCTGAAAGTCGGCAGGTCATCGCGTGGCTCGATGGCTGCCTGCACGGGTGCGCGATCCAACGCAAAGGCGTTGAAATCTTCATGCCCGTGTCGATGCGGCGGCTTTGGGTAGACGAGGGACGAGCGAACCCCGTCGTCTTCAGCCACGCGCGCCTAGTGAGTGAGGACGAGCAAGTTCGGCAGTTCGACGTCAATCTCTATGACGCCCAAGACGAGTTGTGTGGCCAAATCGAGGGGTTGACGCTTAAACGCGCGAGTGACGCTGCGCTCGCAAGCCAAGAGAAGAAGTATCTCGATTGGATGTACGAGGTTCGCTGGGAGACGGCAGATCTGGCAGTGCTTGGGAGCCATCCCGTCGAGGGCTGGGTCGTGCTGTCGAGCCAAGCGTGTCACGAACAAGCGCTGCGATTGACACAGGAGCTGTTGAAGACAGGCGCTGCCGTCGTTTGCGACAGCGCAACATGGCAGCCGAGTAGCGAAGACAAGAAGACCGGAATCGTTTGGCTCAACACCGAGGCGCGCACCATACCGGACGTCGCCACGCTCGAACGCTACACGCTTGATGATGCCGAGGTCGGTATCAAGCTCGTCAAGCACGCTAGCCGGACGGGAGTGCCGGCCTACATCGTCACGCGTGGCGCCTACGGACCAGAGGGCAGCGCAAGTGAGGCCTCACTTGCGCAGTCGCCGCTGTGGGGAATGGCCCGGGCCGCACAGATGGAGCTGAGTGGAATCAAGCTTCGGTGCATCGACGTGGATGCATCAACTCCGCTCGAGCAGTTGGCGACCGAGATTCTGAGCACCGATGAAGAGACGGAAATCGTGTACCGACAGACCACGCGGCAGCGCGCGCGGCTCGATCGCTCAAAGGAGCTGCAGTCGCCGCTGCGGATACCCCAGACGGAAAACTATCGCTTGCGCGGCGAGGGCGGCGGAAGTCTCGAGGCGCTTCGCTACGAGCGCTGCGAGCGAAAGGCACCGCAAGACCATGAAGTTGAGATTGAAGTTGAGTGTGTCGGCCTCAACTTTCGCGACGTGCTCAATGCCATGGGCATGCTCCCCAAGTTCGAAGGGCGGGCCTACCTGCTCGGCAACGACGTCGTAGGACGCATCGCTCGGATAGGAAAGGCGGTCACCGCGGTGCGCGTCGGTGAGCGCGTTGTTGGGGGTGTCGAGGGCTCGTTTGGGCGTTACTGCGCCGCACCCGCGGATGTGTTCGCCAAGGTGCCTGATGGCATCGACGCGCGATCGGCATCGACTTTGTTTTCTACGTTCCTCACCGTCGAACCGGCGCTGCGCGACAAAGCGAAGCTGTCGCGAGGTGAACGAATTCTTATTCATGCAGCAGCGGGTGGAACGGGACTCGCAGCGATACAAGTGGCACGGGCACTTGGCGCGGAGATTTTTGCGACCGCGGGCAGTGAGAAGAAGCGCCAATTCCTTCGCAGCCTTGGGATTAAGTATGTCTACGACTCGCGAACGACGCGCTTTAGAGACGAGATCCTTCACGACACGTCCAATGAAGGCGTTGACGTTGTCCTGAATTCGCTCACCGATGCTGCGTTAGTTGCCAGCGCGCAGTTGCTGCGCACGGGTGGGCGTTTCATCGAGATGGGGATTCGAGACGCACGTGGGCTCGCTGGCATTCGCGAGATCAATCCCAAAATCGTGGATTTCATTTGGACCTACTTGAGTTGGGGATTTGCGCGCGACGAACCAAACGCAGGTGCACCGCGGCTTGCGCGAGATGTCAAAAACGAGCTGACGACGCTCATGCAGCGCGTGGCGCGGGGCGAGTATCAGCCGTTGCCGGTGACCTGTTTTGGCTTTGACGAGGTGCAAGCTGCGTTTTCGTACATGGCGAAGGCGCAGCACGTCGGCAAAGTCGTCATCGAAAATCGCCCGAAGATTCGTGCGGACAGAAGCTATTTGGTCGTGGGCGGGATGCGCGGCATTGGTGTCGTGTGCGCTGAACGCCTCGTAGAGGGCGGTGCCAAGTCGCTTGTCTTGTTTGGACGCAGTGAGCCGCAGGGCTTTGCGCTCGAGAAGATCTCTGAGCTCAAACAACGCGG
>JBIKMD010000683.1:0-3810 GCA_044359465.1 Myxococcota bacterium | reverse complement strand
ATTCGCCAAGCGGTCGAAACCATGGACTTGGACGGGGCAATGCTCACTGTAAGCGCGGGGCTTGCTGGTTATCCGAGTGACGGAAACAAAGAGGGCACGGTGAACGATTTGATCGAACGTGCCGAGACAGCGCTCCGTGCAGCCAAAGCGGGCGGCGGAAACGCTGTGCTCCGGCACCGGCCTGAATCGTTCGTTCGTCGCTGAGGTTTTCTGGCGCAGCGAACGTGTTGACAATCATACGCTCATTCTTGTAGGTCGCGCGCCCTCGATGATGTTGATCATCGTTGCGGCCAGGTAGGGGAGCGTAGCTCAATTGGCAGAGCAAAGGACTCTTAATCCTTAGGTTGACGGTTCGATTCCGTCCGCTCTCACCACCGCCGCTTTCACACACCAAATCAATATACAAACGCATGAGCAGGAACGAACGACGCCAGTTTCAGTCCATTGAGTCCAAGCGTATCGCTGTGCTTGGCGGTGGGCCGGCGGGGCTGTCTGCGGCGTTGTCGCTTGCACGTCTTGGCTTTGAGCCAATCATCGTCGAAACAGCGGATCGTTTGGGCGGACGCCACGCCGCGAGCCACGGGAAAGTCATGCTGCTGGGTCAGCCCGCCATTTCCGCGCAGGCCCTGGTCGCAAGCTGGACCGAACACATTCAGCTCGAAGGTATCACCGTGGCGCTCGGCTCAGAGGTCACGCGGATTGCGGGCGAAGCTGGAGCGTTCGAGATCACGCTTGCGAGCAAGGCCGCGAGGACCTTTGATGCGGCGGCCGTCGTGCTAGCGATGGGTACGCGCTACAGGCTGAATGACGCGCGGCAGAATGGTCACATCGAGGGCGCTGCCGAAGCGATGCAAGCCGGGCGTCTGCGTTATGGACCACCACCTCCACCCATGCAGATGGCCGCTTACTGCGGGCGGCGCGTGATGGTGCTTGGCGCAGGTGACGAGGCGTTTCTCACGGCTGTTCAGCTGGCCTCCGTCGCGAGTGTTGTGTACCTGGTGTATTCCAATCGCACGCAGGCGCAGGCGATGTCGCAAGTGGCGCTCACGCAGGCGATCCGCGAAAAGACCGTGCTGCGATTTCCGCGCCATGAAGTGGTGCGAATCACGCCTTCCAGCGAGGGTGTAGCCGTGCAGCTTCGCGAACGCGGGGGCGAGCTGCAAAACATCGAAGCCGATGTCATATTCTGTCAGTACGGACATCAGGCTAGCACGGAGCAAATTGCGGCCATGTTGCCGCTTGAGCTGGATGACGCTCAATGCGTCATCGTGGATGCAGAAGGTCGTGCGTCTGTGTCTGGTATTTACGCGGCAGGCGGCATTTGTGATGCCCAGAACCCCTCGCTCGTGACAGCCATGGCGGGAGGCGCCCTGGTGGCCCGAACCATCGAGCGAGATTTCCGCGAAGCCATGCTTGCCTACGCTGACTTGCCCATCTCCTGAGCGCTACCATTTGACGTGTTGCATCCGCTGACATATGCGCGCGCCTCCGCAGCGCGAGGATGGCGGAATTGGTAGACGCAGTGGTCTTAGAAGCCACCGGGTAACCGTGGGGGTTCGAGTCCCCCTCCTCGCATTTTTTGTTTCGACTTTGGAGAGAGAAGAATGCAGTCAGAGCTCGTCACTATCAGCGCCGTTCGTCGCGAAATTAAGATCAAATATTCGGAAGACGAAGTTTCGAAGACGTTCAAAAAGAAGACCAAACAGGTCAACGAGCAAGTGTCCGTCCAGGGCTTTCGCCCAGGCAAGGCGCCGGACTCGGTGATCCAAGGTCGCTACGGCAACGAGATCAGGAGCGAAGTGCTGCAAGAGCTCATGGAAGGCGGCCTGCGCAATGCCATGATCGAGCACAAGGTCATGCCAGTGGGCCCCGTTGAGCCGCCCAAAGCAGATGAGACCAAGAAGCTCGAAAACGGCGCCGCGTTTGATTTCTCGCTTCGTTTCGAAGTGCGCCCCGAGATCAAGATTGACGGTCACAAGGGCCTGAAGATCACCAAGCCGGCCACTGTGGTGACTGACGTGGAAGTCGAAAAAGAGATCGAGCGCTTCCGCTACACTGCCGCGCAGCTCGTGCCAGTGATGATTCGCGACTTCGTTGAAGAGAAAGATTACGCGACGCTGGACATCGAAGCGAACACGCTCGCTGGCCCAGTGCCAGAGCTGACAGTCAAAGATGAGCTCGTCGAGATCGCGCCAGACCGCGTGCTGCCTGGCTTCACGGACAAGCTCATCGGCCAAAAAGTGGGCGATCTCCGCGCGTTCGACATCGTGTATCCAAAAGATGGCCCGGTCGAAGAGCTCAAAGACAAGAACATCAACTTCCGCGTGGTCGTGAAGTCGATCAAGAAGCTCGAATTGCCTGAGCTCAATGACGAGCTCGCCAAAGACGCGGGTTACGAGTCGGTGGACGCCATGAAGACGGCGCTCAAGAACTCGCTGACCGTGGTGCAGAACATGCGCGTTCGCAATAAGCTGCGCGACCAAGTTCTGGACGCGATGATCGCCAAACACGACTTCGAAGTGCCAGAATCACTCGTACGTGAGCAATCGCTGAACATTCTGCGGGAAGCGCTGCGCCGCCTGCAATCCGAAGGCATGCGCTACGATCTGGACACCGCAGACATGGAACAGCTCATTGGCACCTACCGCCCCAAAGCCGAACGCATGGTGCGTGGTGGGTTGCTGCTGGCCGAAGTGGCAACCGTCGAGAAGATCGACGTCACTGAAGAAGACGTCGAGAAACAGCTCGAAAGCTTCGCTGAGATGAGCAAACAAGACATCACGCGCGTGCGTGCCGCCTATGCTGATCCACAGCGTAAAGAAGCGCTGCGCATGCAATTGATCGACGAGAAGGTGCTCGATTCGCTCATCGCTGCGGCAGAAGTGACCGACGGCGAACCATTGCCGGAAGAAGAACGTCAGCTGCGCTGAGCCAGGCGCCTCGGGCTTTCACTGCTTAGGCTGGGCGAACAGCGGGTAGTGTTCTTTCGCCCTCAAGCTCTCGATGTGCAGGTCGACGTCTAGGTCTGGCCAACGCAAGTGGATTCCATGGCGAAGCTCGCAGTGAAAAATCTGCTTGACCGTGGCATTTTCAAACCAAGGAAAATTTTCGTAGTCGAGCAGGAACTCCTCGTTGCCGATGAGTAGCCAAAGCCCGTGGTGATGCACTTGAATCGCGTCGGGACCCTGCTGCTTAGGCTTTGAAATGCGTTTTCCATGCTTTGACGATGTCATCTTTTCGCTCCGTGACGAATGCGAGGTTCTTCGCGTGAGAAGAAGAACGCTCGAAAGCGCCCGTGCGTGAAGACTGTAGGACCCACGAGCGAAACTAGCATCGTGGCGGTCCGGTCCCAAAAAATCGCCAGAGATTACCGCTCCTAAGCTTGACTCGATCTCGATACGTGCCGATGTTCGCCCTTTATGAGCTTCCGTGGCTCAGGTAGCCGAACGCTAGCCCGTGGTGGAGGATTAGAGTGAGTATCAGAGCCAGTCGTTACGTTCCGTCGGTTTACGACGATGGTCCGCGGGGTAGTCGCGAGTACGACATTTGGTCGCGCTTGCTCAAAGACCGCATTGTGTTTCTGGGGACGCAGGTGGACGACCGGGTGGCCAACCTGATCGTGGCGCAGCTGCTTCTGCTCGAGGCAGAAGACCCGGAAAAAGAGATCAATTTTTACATCAACAGCCCGGGCGGTAGCGTCACGGCCGGCCTCGCGATTTACGACACCATGCAATACATCCGCGCGCCGGTAGCAACGCTGTGCCTCGGCCAGGCTGCCTCCATGGGCGCGGTGCTGCTCGCTGGCGGTGA
>JBIKMD010000682.1:0-3812 GCA_044359465.1 Myxococcota bacterium | reverse complement strand
AGCGCGACGAGGCTCGCAGGGGCCTCGCGCTGGCCGGGAACGGGTACAAAATCGGGCACGGGAACGTGAGTCACGCGACAACTCGCTTGACGCGCGCCGATGAGAGCCAGCACGAAGTAAGGAATGAGCTTGCCGATGAAGATCTCTGCGCCTTTGAGCGGCGTGACCCGAAGCTGCTCGAAGGTGCCTCGTTCTCGTTCGCGAGCGATCGACGTCGCCATCACGATGAGCGTGAGGAGCTGCAAGATGAGCCCGATGACACCTGGCATGGTGAAGTTTTGCGCCTTGAGCTCTGGGTTGAATCGAACGTCGAGCTTCAAGTCGACGGGAGCGACGCGTAGCTTCGCCTGAGCTTCGGTATTGACGATGCCCTCGAACATCAAGAAACCCGCTGCGAGCTTCATGTTGTAGGCGACGGCGATGCCGCCGAGCTCGCGCAATACGCTTGGAGCGGCAAAGGTATCGCTGCCATCGACAATCGCGGTGACGGATCCAGAACGGCCTGCGTACAAGTCAGCCGTCAGATTCTTCGGCAACACCACGATCGCTTTGAGCTTCTCACGCCCAAGATCAGTCTCCGCCCGTCGCAAGTCTGCATCGCTTGCCTCCTTGACCACGTCGAGAGTGAAGGTTTTGGACTCAGCGATACTCTTCAAGTACTCGCTGGCAACTTGACCGTGATCGAGGTCGATGACGCGTGTCGCGATCCCCGTGACGCTGCTGAAGCCGACTGCCGCGCCGAAGATCATCGTCAGCACGGTGGGCATGAAAATCAAAAAGAGGAGCTGCCGACGATCGCGGAGGATGTGCAACAGCTCCTTGCGTGCGACCTCGTAAATGTTGATGATCATCAAACCGCCTCCGCTTGCACATCGGAGCCAAGCGACGCGCCGTTGTGATCGTAGGCCATGAAGAGATCTTCGAGCGTCGGTTCGAGCGGATAGACAGACAGCACCGCTGCACCCGCCGCGGCCAAGGCGCGGCGAATCTCAGTCTCTACGGTTCGCGCTTCGGTCGGGCGCTTCGTGAACAACCGCAGCTCATGCCCGTAGATCGTGACGTCAGACACGAAGGGAAGCGCTCTCAACGCTCGCATGGCGATAGTGGCCTCTCTTGTTCGCACCCCGATGAGCTTGCCGCGTAGCTTTTGCCTGAGGTCGAGCGGCGCTCCGACGTCGATCAGCTCGCCGCCGAGCATGAAGCCAACGGTGTGGCAGCGTTCGGCTTCATCCAAGTAGTGGGTGGTAACGAAGAGAGACATGCCCTCTTGGCAGAGGTCGTAGAGCAGGTCCCAAAGCTTTTGCCGCTGCGCCGGGTCCACGCCGGCAGTCGGCTCGTCCAAGAAAACGAGCTTCGGCTTGTGCACCAAGGCGCAGGCGAGCGCGAGCCGCTGCTTGAGACCACCAGAGAGGCGACCGGCAAGCTCGCGTCGTTTGTCCACGACGCCCACGCGCGTGAAGAGCTCAGTCATACGTGCGGTTGCTGCTGCCCCTCTGATTCCGTAGACGCCGGCGAAGAACCTGAGGTTCTCCTCCGCAGTGAGGTCCGGGTAGAGAGAGAAGTGCTGCGCCATGTAGCCCGTCGCGCGCTTGATCGCGTCGCGCTGTGTGCCGATATCGAGATCGCACACTGAGCCCTTGCCCGACGTCGGCGCCACGAGCCCGCACAGCATCTTGATCGTCGTTGACTTACCCGCGCCATTGGGTCCGAGAAAGCCGAAGATCTCACCGCGCTTCACGGTCAGCGTGAGGTGCTTCACCGCTTCGATCTTGTCGAAAGAGCGCGAGAGATTGTCCGTTGAGATCACGGCAAGATCCGATGTCGGAAGCTTAGCGATGGGCGCTCTCATTTCTCTTCGTGACGGAGCAAGCGATGGGCCAACGTAGAAACTTCGATGAGGCCCGCATTCGTTACTGCTTCGTAACGCGTCGTCACCAAAAGCGCTCACGCCGACTGCGATTCCCGTCTCGAGTCAGGCCTAGCTGGGCACGAGAATTGCGAAACTCGAAGCATGAAGACGATCATTGTTGGAGTGGATGGTTCGAAGAATGCGCCTCTCGTGCTCGACGCGGCCGCGGCATTGTCGCGACGCATGGGCGCGGAGATTGTTCTGGTTACTACGACAAGTAGCGACGGTGATGCTGAAGGGATTCAGGCATTGGCCGCGAGGCACGTCGGCGGCGCCTTCGAATGCATCATCGAAAGGGGGCAAGCCTGGCGGGCCATCTGCGATGCAGCGAAGACGCGTAGCGCATCGGCGATTGTGGTCGGCGCTCACAGCTACAGCGGGCTCGAACGTGCGCTCGGAACAACGGCCGCACGCGTCGTCAATCATGCCGACGTCCCGGTTCTCGTCGTTCGTGGAACACTGTCCTTCGATCGAATTCTCGTTGCGCACGATGGATCGAAGCGCGCGCCGGCGGTGCTCTCGTACGCATTGCGCTTTCTCGCGCCTGCCGAAGGACGGCTCGTGCTCGTGCGCGCCATCGAACCGTTGCTCAACGCACCTTTTGGGCCGAGCATCGATCTCCTCCAGATCGAGAAACTCTTCGCCGAGGACGTCGCGGCGACGGCACCCTCCGGAAGGACCGACATTCACGCCCACGTCGGCGTGGCCTGGGAAGTCGTGCTTGCCGCCACAAAGGCGTCTGACGCGACGCTCGTTGTCGTCGGCTCGCATGGCTACCAAGCGATCGATCGCGTGCTCGGAACCACCGCGGCTCGCATCGTCAATCATGCCGACCGCTGCGTCCTCGTCGTCAAAGGTGATGCGTTGGCTGCCAACGTTGCCACTATCAGCGTCGCCGCAGCAGGATGACCTGTTCCTTTCTCAGCGGCGTGCCGTCCACCACTCAGCGAGAGTGAGCGATAGCGCTGGGACGAAAGTGACAAGCAGAACGACGATCACAATGGCGAACAAGAACGGAAGCACCGCTCGGAACACGGCCATCACGGGTTGTTCGAAGCGGTAGGATGAAAGGAACAAGTTCTCGCCAACCGGCGGCAGCAAATAACCGAGCTGCAAGTTCGTCAGGAAGATCACGCCGAGGTGAACCGGGTGAATGCCATAGGCGCTCGCCATCGGCGTGATCAGCGGAACGATCACCAGGATCGCGGAGTAGATGTCGGTCGCTGCGCCGACGATGAGCAAGAACACGTTGAGGATGATCAAGAAGATCACGCGCGATTCAACGTGGGCCTGGACCCAGGCCGCGCCTTGCATCGGCACCTGCGCGTCCATCAAGTAGTTCGTGAGCCCCATCGCGACGCCCAGCACGAGGAGCACGCCGCCGGTGAGCGTCGCGCAGTCGACGATCGCTTGCGGTAGGTTCTTGCGGAAGGCGAGCTCGCGATGAAACACCAGCTCTACCACGAGTGCATAGGCCACAGTCAGCGCCGAAGCTTCAGTCAGCGTTGCGAAGCCGCCGAAGATCCCGACCATCACGATCAGGGGAAGGAGCAGATCCCAACGCGCAACCCAAACGGCTTTTCCTGCCTCGCGGAGCGCGAAGCGGCGTCTTTGGTGCTTTTGCCGCACCGCTTGCACGACGCCAATCGAAGCGACCGCGATGATCAACAAGAGACCCGGAACGAAGCCGCCGGCGAAAAGCGCGTCCATCGGAGTTTGCGCGCTGACCCCGTAAAGAATGACAGGGAGAGACGGCGGGAAGAGAAGACCGATAGAGCCAGCGGTCGTCAGCAGGCCGAGCGCGAAGCGCTGAGAAAATCCTGTCTGAATCAGAACAGGCATCAGCAAGCCACCCATCGACAAGATCGTCACGCCAGAAGCGCCGGTGAAGCTCGTGAAGAAG
>JBIKMD010000166.1:0-7249 GCA_044359465.1 Myxococcota bacterium | reverse complement strand
AACACGCAACGAAAGCGGCTGCTCGCTGACAACGCATGCGTATGGGACTCACCATCCAGAGCTCGGACCGCGAATTCAACCGCTCACCGGAGGCTGGGCTCCCTGCCCGTCAGGTCTTGTTCAGTCGGCTCGCGGACGTTCTAGGCCCGGGTGGCAGCCTGCTTTTGCCCGATGGAACACGCGTGAGCGCTACGGATCTTCGCCTCTTCGCACTCGGCAAAACCAACGCCAATCCCGCCGTGATCGCACTGAACAGGTACGACACAGAAGATCTCTTGTGCTTTGCTGATGACGTCTACAAAGCGGCGCCCAAAAAGGCGCTCGTCACCCGTCACTTGACGCTTCCGAGCGTGCTCGAAACGGTGGGCGCCTACGGCAAAGACGCGGCCAAAATCGAGCTCACCGAAGCACCACTGCCTCCCGCCTTGCCAAAACAAAAAGTCTCGCTTGGGTTGCCAAAACCGAACGGGAACACGGTCGGTGTCAGGGCAGACCGCGTTGTGGATTGCGGAAAAGCCGATCCCTACGACCGTAGCACCAAAGACAACGGCTTCGTTCGTCTTGCGCTCGTTCAACTTTGCACCAAGCTCGGCCCCGCCGGCGGACTCGAGCTGCACGATGGAACGCGCATCAGCATGCGTGAGCTCCAGCAAATCGCCATGGGCGCCGAAGCACCTGCAATCCTCGGAAGTGATCTCAGACCTTTTGCGTGGTTCTGCGACGACTTGGTGACCAAGGTGAAAGGCCTCGAAGGCAAAATCGTCTCCCTTCCAAAAGTGCTCTCTGACGAGTTCAAGTCGAGCGGGTCGGAATACGACACCTCGAAAAATCTCGTTGATGGCGGCTGGCAGGTGACGCTCAAGTCGCCTGGCCCAAAAGCAAAAGCGCCGCAAAGCGCAGCTATCCCGACGACCAAAGAGGACGCCATCGCGCACCCAGCGCTCTACGAATCGTTCGCGGACGAGCTCAAAGCCATGCCGGAAGTAGCGTCCGCTGCGCTAGCGCACGATGGTTCACTCATTCGTTTTGCCCCACCGGCCATTCGAAACGACGTGGCCATGGTGATCCTCGCGTGCAAAACCTACGTATGGGGCGCGTCGCATTCGGACGACGTCATTCGCAAATCACCTGAAGCTGCCGCCAAAATTATTGCCGCAAGCCCAGCCTATGCGCGCAACTTCGATGCCTGTGTTTACCGCGATGACGCAGTGACCGAGGCCCGCTTTCAACGCGCATTCAAAGGCAACAGTGTGGCTCAAGACGCCAAGTACGCAGCGCTCCGCAGGCCCGTTGGCGCGTATCTTATGGGCGTTCCGCTCAGCGATGCGATGTTCGACGGGCTCCGTGAGGATCCAGCGTTTTGTGCGTTGCTGCTCGCTGAAGATGCAGGCGAACGCTCGCTCGATACGCCGGGGATGGAGCGCGTCGAGTGTTGGAAACAACGTGCGGCGCTCGATCCGTCCTTTGCGAGTAAGCAAGTCATCAAGGAGATTGCCGCATTGCCAGCAGACGCACAGGAAGCGCTGAGCAAACGCGTTGAGAAACTGCACATTCGTTTTCCAGAGCGTTTTGCAAGCTTGGCGATTCTCGAACAGGTTCTACACGATGCGGAGCACCCGAACGATGGGCGTCCTGTGGCGCTCATCATCGACGCGCGTGCGGACTACAACGGCGCGCTCTCTGGCGAGCATATGTTCGACGATCTCATTCCTGCGTATCGCATCGTTTACAAAGAAGCGGGCTGCGTTGACGACGTCAAACGCGCCTACCTCGACCAAGCGAGTGAGCCCGCAACCTTGGTGAGAGAGCAAGCACACGGCTCTCAGCTCGGCATGCTGTGGGGGAACGGCAAAGGCGGTACGCTCACCTGGGCTGAAACGCTGGCACTGGTAGGTCAAGGGCTCGAACGCGGCGTCATCAAGGGCGCCAAAATCTACCTTGGGTCGTGTTCCACCGGCGTAGGCAAGGGCAACGAAGCCAATATGGCGAACGCGCATGCGCTCATGCTGCCGTGGGCGTCGATCTTCGCACCGTGGGACGACAGCCATGGGCACGATTTGGATAAGGACAAAAACCCCATCTGGAACCTCGTACAAGTCTCAGGCGTGGCGCCCTACGAAGTGGGACCGATGCGCAAATGAACAACGCAATGTGGTCACCAAAGCCCCCGTAGGCCCGATAACGATCCTGGAGGCCCGTGTGACTCGCCCAGTGCTCGGACAGCAAAGAACGGCCATCAGGCTCATTGAACCGGGCCTAGACGCGGCACCGAGACCTAGCGCGGCGAGCCCTGCGCCTCGTATGGACGCCATGGACGAAGCGAGGCGCACCTCACTCCCGGCAATAGACGTCGCAGAGGAGCATGCACTTGCCACACGCGTCACCGAGCTCGAAGCGCGGCTCGGCGCGCTCGTGTTTTGGTCACGCGAAAGCAAAGCTGCTTTGCGTAGCATTCTTGCGAGTAGCGCGTGGCGCGATGGTTCGCTCAGCGAGCGAACGCAAATTCTGCGTGTGCTCGAAGCGCTTCCCACCACACCAACGGACGACTCGCTCTATTCCTACGGTCACGGCACCCCTTTTCAAACCCCCGTTGAAGCGTTTGCGCGGCTCACAGGCAAGCTGACGCAGCGGGCGGCGGACGGAACGACGCTCATTGCCCAGCTCGAGCGTTTGGCGACGCACCCCTTTGCCCCGGCAGTCGCCGGTTGTTTTGCGCACCAGACGCCTTCGATTGCGCTTGCGTCAGTGGTGCAGGAAGTCGCTGATCCAGCACGTATCGAACAAGCGACTGCGGCCACCTGCACGGTCACGAGCCTAGCCTATGCGCTGGCACAGCGCGATCCCGCCGAGTATGCCCGGCTGAACGTGAGCCTGCTCCTTGACGCAGAGGTGCACACCCGCGGGGGAGAGCGGCTGGTGTTCGATAGGAACGGAACCGAAACCTCGATCGCAAAGCCCTCTGAGCGAAGCATCAGTGAACGCGCGTTCCAAAGCGCCTTGATGCAAGCTGCGTTTCCTCGCGCGGACTACGTGTTCACAGACACTTCAACAGCACCTGAAGGACGCGAAGCCTACGAAACCAACGTGCTCACCGTGCTGCCTCTGTGGTTACGGGTCCTCTCTTGGATCTTCTTCCCAGCAGGCATCATTCTCTCGTTGATCCGATTCCGCCAAACTGGGCTATCGGATGACAACCTCGCCGCCATCACAACCTCCGTACTCGGGCGCGAGTACCATAGCGTCGCTGCGTCGCTGGACGCCTTACGCGGCCATCTGGATTCCAATGGACGTGTGCGCGCGCCAGTGTTCGTAAGCTTCGATCACTTTGCCGGAGGCCCGCACGAGCTCTCGTTGGTGGGCGTCGAGGGTGAAGGAGAGGACGCGGTGCTCATTTGCCGCAATCCTTGGGGCTCGATTTGGGTCGACGTCGACGGAGAAGACCTCGCGACCACTTACGCGCTGCTGTGGAAGCAGAAGCCAGGTGTGCGGCCGGCCACCGATTCGCTCAAGGGTGTGCGCTTCGAAGATTCGTCCGAAGGGACGATACGCATTCCCCTTGGCTCCGCAACCGGACGCACGATCAGGGGATTCGTTCTGCCCAACTAGAGACTTTGCGGAGTCCTGCTGACGATTCACGCAACCAAACTTGGCAGCCCGCGATAATCCGCGCGGCTCAGCCTATGTTGTTCTTCACCCTTCTGATTTGCTCCACGCCCGGCGCTCGTGCAGAAGCGGCGATGCTCGAACGTGGCTCGAAGTTTCAGGCCCTGGTCCTGAGCTACGAAGTGGAGTCACGTCAGTTTGCTGCGGGTGAGTCTGAGTACCCAGATGGCCCACCGGCGCTAGCGTCTCTACGCACGGACAAGATCGAGTTACGCCTCGACGGCAGTGAAGCCAAACGCCGCGTCATCATCTCTACGACAGACGGGCAAAACCTCACCTATTCCGAGCAGATTCGCGGTTGCGAAGGCACACGCTCCACGACAACCCGCTCGGGCGTGCAGCGCGTGGAACCGCTCGATGGCGCAAGCGTGCGCGCGTTCAATCGAGAGCTCGCGCTGTTTCCACCGTGGCTCATGGCGCAGCTTTCGCAGCACGCATTCAAAAGCAAACCTGCCCGAAGGCTTCGCTTTGATGGGCATCTGCTCGACGCGCTAACAGTCAAAACAACGGACGGCCCACTCCTTGTCGGCTTCGACCCTGATTCTGGCCTGCCAGTAGTCGTCCGGCGCCAAGTGATGCATCCCCTACTCGGCAGGCGCATGTATGAAATTCACTACACCGCATGGCGTGGTGTAGGCGTGCTGCGCGTACCAAAGAGCTGGACGGTGAGCGTTGCGGGTCAAGCGATTGAATACGCCTCCGTTCGCGATGCGTCCGTCAGCAAACTAAAGTCGGATATGGAAACGCCGCCGTGCGACACCCTTCCGCGCGCCGATGAATCGGACATCACCCGCTTGCTGATGGATCGGAGCACGCTGCTCGTCGGCAACCCGGAGTGGCAACTCGTACCCGTTGCCGAGGGCATTCACCGCCTCAGCGGTCCTCCGGGAGACATCGTCGTCGTGGAGATGCGGGACCATCTCGTGGTGTTTGACGCCCCCTGCGCCGGCCGCTGCGCAGCGAGTGCGCTCAGCGCGTTGCGCTCGTCTTTTCCGAACAAGCCTATTCGATCGCTGGTGCTCTCACACCACCATGACGCACGAGCCTACGGGCTCGTCGACATGGCCCCACACGTGAAACAAGTCGTCGTAGCAGGGAGCGCCCGCGCCTGGACCGAGAAACTTCTCAAACGTGTAGCTGCAAAAAAGCGTCCGATGGTGCTCGACGTCGCGCCCTCTCGTGCGCTCACGGATGGCGTGCGGCAGATTCGCCTGACCCGTCTCTTGGACCATCCGCACGCAGCCTCACTGATCATCGCCTACATTCCAGATGCCAAGGTGCTGTGGTCTGTGGATGCAGCCGTCGCTCGCGACCATCCTTTGTATTTTGATTGGGTGGATCAGCTCGCACGGGCCGAGGCTGGGCTTGGCGTTCAGAACAGCAGTGTCGTCATTGATGGCCGCGGCAATGTCTCACAACACAAGGCGATTGCAGTCCGCTGAACCAAAGTGTCAGCGAACGAACGCGCGTACGGTATCACTCGCGCCGAACACCATCACCTGGGCTCCGGCCTCCAGGCGGCTATCGGGTCTAGGAACCTGCCAGCTGCCACGTTCGAAGGCCAAAACAACCTTGAGCGCGTGTGCCACTTCGATGTCCGCAATGCTTTTGCCGGCCAGCGGAGACCCATCGGCTACGCGCACTTCCACCGTCGTCATTTGCGGAGCCTTGGCCTCCACTTGCGGCCCAGACGCATAGAGCCCGAGCGCTTTTGCAGCCACAATGGGCGCGGCAACAGCTGCCGAGGAAAACGCGTAGCTGACGTCAAAGCTAGACTGCAGCTTTTGCGCAATCTGCTGCTCGAATTGCCGCATGGCGGTTTTGATCGTGGGGTTCATCCGCCGTGCATCGAGCGCGACTTCTAGGTTGGCAAGGTCATCATTCGTCGCAATGATGATGAGCTTTGCCCGTTCGACGCCGGCGCTGCGCAGTGCGTCGTCATCACGCATATCGCGGGCAATGACCGGCACTTTCAGCTCACGCGCCTTAGACAACATGTTCCCATCTGGCGCTTTTTCAATGCAGACGACGGGCACATTCTGTTCCACCAGATGCTCGAGGACGCGGATGCCAAGATGCCCCATCCCGCACAGAACGACGTGATTCGAATACGTAGAGGCCACCACTTTCATCCACTCCTCGTCGCCTTGGCGGCGCGCCATGAGCAGCAGGCCGAGCCTGACCACGCCCTCGCCGACGACAATCGCACCAAACAGCGGAAAGACGGCTGCCAGCGCTTCTAGATACCAATGGTCCACAGCAAGAAAGACCGTCTCCGCAAACAGCGCCATCCAGGCGGCATAGAGCGCGGAGTCGATGTCTGGACGCCGGCCGCCCAGCGCTTGCAGCGGGCTCACGGCGAACAAGGTCGCACCAAGAGCAACAACGGTGACGAGCGCAATGAGCGTGCCCCGAAATTGTCTCAGCAACACCCGCGCGTACGCCCACATGAGCCAGGGACCTTTTTGTCTCACCGCCACCCATTCCCACAATTTCACGGTGGAATGCGAGCATCTGGACGACACATGTCCGCCGATAACGACACCATGGTGACTCGTGCGTACGCGGTTCTTGTTTTTGTGCTCATGCAAGGGTGCGGTGTGACTGCGCCGCCGCCGCGCAGCATTCCCTCCAGCAAAGTTGCACCAGGCGCGCCAGAAGCGACGGTGGCGGCGCCGCCAGAAGCACCGCCAGTGGCCGAAGAGAAAACACCCGTCGTCACCCCCAAAGGCCCAGTAGAAGACCCACCCAAAGTGATGCCTGCGCCGCAGGTCGAACCACAACCAGAACCGACACCAGACCCCAACCCGGAGCCGCAACCTGCACAGACGCAGAGCGCCCTAGCGGCGACGGATGTGGAACTTGCGTTGGCCTGGGTAGATGCGGCGCTGTTTGCCATCGACACCTATCCAAACGACGATGTGACCGTCGCCGCGCTCTACACCAGCTTTGCTTGGGGCGACGTACCATATGCGGACGAGCCAGCATTTCTGGCCCAAATGCGTGAACAATTCGAAGCGCTGCGGGGTGTGCTCACCAACCACGAAGTGGTCTTTGGCGACGCATCGACCGAGGACGCGCTCGCGATTTTCCCCTCGGTGCCACCGGCTTATGCCTACTTTAACGGCAAGGTGTTTTTCACGCCGAGCTTCAAACCCTGGGACCTTGCATCAACGTCTGGTTTTGGGCCGAACTGCCGCACCGCCATGCTCGTTCACGAATCAGTGCATGTGATCGACAGCGTGTCTGGAGTCGCGGACATTCACATTTCGGAATGGGATGAACCAGCGTTCTCGACGATGCCAGCGAGCAAAGCCATTCACAACCCTTCAGCGTATGCCACGTTCGCTTCACAAGTGTTCGAGAACCAGCTCGATTGGCCAGTCGAAAGCCGTTACGGTGCTGGCAAACCTTGGGAATGAGCGAAGCGATCTACTCGTCGTTCACGACATGAAGAGAGTGGGCCTTACGACCGCCACGCGCCAGCCGCTCATGCACGAGTGCGTGCTCGGTCAGTGTGTGTGCAAGTGACAGCGCACGGTCGACGAGCGCACGTGTGCCCGCCCTCAGCTCTTCGCTCTTCTCC
>JBIKMD010000311.1:0-5798 GCA_044359465.1 Myxococcota bacterium | reverse complement strand
CGACCAGCCGCGGGAGTGCCCGACGAAAGGGAACGGAGGAAACGCGCAGCCAACCTCGCCAAAGAACGTCATGAGCGAGCCCACGACACCTTGTACATTGTCCTGGCCGCCCGTGACGATGAACGACGCGACCTTGTTCTTCATGAGCACTCGGTCAGCGATGGTGATCTGATTCTGCACACAATTGAGACGCTCGATCATCTTGAAGTAGAGAGAGCTCGCTGCGCCCCAGCGAATGGGGGTCGCAACCAAAATCACGTCAGCCCACGCGACGATGCCCTCATAGACGCGATCCATTTGGTCGTTTGCGTCCATTTGTGTGATCGAGCAGGGCCAAGTGCAGGCGTGCGCGGACTTACTGTAGTAACCTTCACAGTGCCTGATCGACAGCTCACGCAGCTTCACCAGGCGTGTCTCAGCGCCTTTGTCCTTCGCGTGTGAAAGCGCTACCTCGAGCAGCAGCTCACTCGTCGACGTTCGCGGATTCGCAACATCCATCATCGTGGTGGAGATTCCAACAACGCGCAGTGGTGCGTCCATCGCAATACCGCCCGGTTCACCTCGCGCTTTGAAGGTTGAAAGCGGATGTGGTGCGTGCGGTTTTCGGTGCCGTTTGGAGCTGGCTTGCTTGTGCACGAGCACGCGGTCGTTCTCGATGCGTACCGCATGCACGGGAACGCGATCTTCTTCGAACCCGGGCTCGCCCTCGCCGGTGCTGCGATGAAACTTCCATTGGTGCCAAGGACACACGAGGTAATCGCCATCGAGCCGGCCTTGCCCTAACGGACCACCTGCATGGTTGCAGACGCCACTGACCGCAGCCAGCGTGCCATCTTTGTAGCTGAGTGCGATGGGTCGCCCGTCAACGAGCACTTCTTGCACCGTCTTTTGCGACAGCTCAGAAAACGCCCCCACGTCCTGCCAGGCGTCATCACTCATGCGGAAGCGTTGAGCCGTCGCATCTCCGCAATGACCGCGTCGTAGATTGGCAGCAACTCCGGTTTAGTTTGGGTAATCGCGCTGCGATGCGCTTCGATCGTCACGTCATCACCGCGCCGAACAGGGCCGGTCAGCGCCTCTTTGCCGCTGGTCTTGGCCGCATTGTTCAGCGCTGCCAGCGCAATCGGCAAGAGTACGCGCGGCCCCTCTGAGACACCGGCCGCTTTGATGAGCGCAGTCGCAGCGCTCCACACCGTCATTGCACCTGCGCCGGCCATGACCGCCGCTGCATGATAGAGCGCGCGATTGTCTGGCAATTGAAAAGGAAACGCGCCGAAGGTGCGGGCCAGCGCAGCGAGCTTTGGATCACTCACCGCCACCGGAACACTTTGAAACGAGTGCGGGCCCACTTCAGAGAAACCCATGAGCGGGTGAAAGGTGCGCACCTCGTGGAGGCCAGCGCGAAAGAAGAGATCAGGCTTGGCGGAGCCAGACACCGTCACGTACGCGAGTGGGTACTGACTGAGCTCCGGGCCAAGTGCCTCAATCGCAATCTCAGGCACGCACAAGAACGTCGTGGTGCCCGGTGGAATCTTCTTGAGCGTCGCGCCTAGGGAAGTGCGCTTCTTGCGGGAAAACTGAATGACCTTGTGTTTCTTTTGGACGAGTGAGCGCTTGAGCGCGCTGCCCACATTGCCCGCGCCGATGATCGCGTAGGTACTCACGCCCGCCGCGCGCTCGTGCGGTCAAAGATGAAGCCTTCACCGTCAATGTCCAAATGAACCGAGTCGCCAGCTGCGAGCTCACCGCCCAGGATCTTCTCCGCAAAAGGCGCCTCGATGAGCCGCTGTACGTTTTGACGCAGCGGCCGTGCACCAAGCTCACGGTCGAACGACAGCTCCGCCAGCCGGCGCAGTGCGGCCGTCGAATACGTCAGACTCACCTCTCGCTCGGAGAACGCCACTTGCGACAGATCGTCGAGCAGGTGACGCGCGATTTGAACGAGCTCGTCGTGACCAAGCGGCAAGAAGACGATCTTCTCGTCGATACGGTTCCACAGCTCAGGCGCAAATGAATGGCGTGCCGCTTGTTTCACTTGTTCGGTGATAGCCGCTGCCGCTGGCAAGGCGCCCTCGTCCCCAAAGCCAATGCGCGGCGCCGTACGATGCAACTCGGCGCAGCCGGCATTCGAGGTGAGCACGATAACCGTGTCCACAAAACGAACCGTGCGTCCTTTGCTATCGGTCAGGCGCCCATCGTCCAGGATCTGCAGCAGCACGTTGCGCACGTCTGGGTGCGCTTTTTCGAACTCGTCGAAAAGAATCACTTGGAATGGGCGTTTGCGCACCGCTTCGGTTAGCTGACCGCCTTCGCCAAAGCCGACGTAACCAGGAGGCGCGCCGACGAGCTTCGCAAGCGAGTGAGCCTCGACGTACTCACTGAGGTCGATGCGCACGAGCGCGTCACGGCGCCCAAAGAGCAACTCGGCGAGCACCTTGGCGAGCTCGGTCTTACCAACGCCTGTGGAGCCAAGGAACATGAGCGAGGCGACCGGACGGTGCCGCGCAAAGCCCGCAAAACCGCGGCGGATGGCTTGTGCCACAGCCGAGACAGCGGCGGCTTGGCCATGCAGTGACCTACCGAGCGTCTCTTCGAGGCGGGCGAGCTTGTCCATGTCGCCCTGTTCCAAACGCTCGCGAGGAACGCCGGAAAGCTCACTGACAATTTCGGCCACTTCACGTTTGGTCACGAGCGGGCGCGAATGTCTGCGCGCACGAGAGCCCGCTAGGTCAACAATGGAGAACGCTTTGTCCGGCAGCTTTCGTTCAGCGATGAATTTATGCGACCACGCGCATGCAGCTTGCAGCGCGTCCACGGAGTACGTCACGCCGTGGTGTTCTGCATATGGGGCAATCGCGCCTTCGAGCATGAGCACGGCTTCATCCACCGTTGGCTCTTTCACTTCGACGGGCGTGAAGCGGCGTTCAATGGCCGGATCTTGCTCGATGTATTTCTTGTATTCGGTGTCAGTCGTGGCGCCAATGCACGGGAACTCGCCGCGGGCGAGCCCAGCCTTGAGCTCATTGGCCACATCTTGCGCGCCATCACCACTCGAGCCTGCGCCAATAAGCGTATGCAGCTCGTCGATAAAGACAATGACACGCCCGTTGGCGCGCTTCACTTCGCTTTGCAGCTCGGCCAGCTTCTCACTGAGCGCGCCGCGCAGGCTGGTCCCACTCAAGATCGAGCCCATTGGCAAATCGAGGATGATCTTATTGCGTAAGTGCGACACATCATCGCCGCCGCGCACGATCGCGAGCGCCAAACCTTCGACAATGGCGGTCTTACCCACACCCGGTGGGCCAACGAGGCACGGGTTGTTCGCTCGGCGGCGACCGAGCACGTCGATCACTTGGCTGAGCTCACGCGTGCGGCCAATGAGGTCATCAATGCCCCCGTCGAGGGCCATCTTGCACAGGTTGCGCCCGAGCTCGCTGAGCAGCGGAAACTCGCGCGCATCCAATTCGAAAGTGCCATCTGGCGCTGCGGCGGGCGCAACACTTGGCGCCGCGGCTGGCGCGGCTTTGACTGCCGGCGCGGCCTTGGCCACTGGACGCTCCTCGGGCTCGTCCTCGGCGTATTCTACTGGGTCTTTGACAAGCTCGGCCACGCGCGTTGAGGGACGCATCCGCGGCGCTGGCGCGGCTTCTTCACCGCCAACAACACGGCGCTTTTGCAACGCTTGGTAGGGCTCAGTCTCCGGCATCTGCAAAAAGCGACGCGGCAAGGTGTTGGTCACGTACGAGACGACCACGTTGCGCAGCGCCGTGAGCGATGTGCCCGTGCGTGAGAGCAGCTCGTAAGCGAGCGATTCACGCACGCGGAGCAGCGCCACCAGCAGATGCAAACAATCGGCTTCTTCAGCGCCGGCGCCCGCAGCAAGCTCGAGTGCGCGCTCTTTCAAGCGATTGAAAGTCATGGGCGGCTCTTCCGGCAGGCCGTCCATTTGGTCGAGGATGGTATCTTCGTCGATGCGACGCTCTTTTAGGAGCAGCGCTGCGCGGTTGGGAAAGGTGAACAGCGCCAAGAGCAAATGGGCTGTGGTAACCTTGTGACCCGTGTTTTCGGCAATGTCTTCGGCCTCGCGAACGGCGCGCAAAAGCTCGGAGCTCGGTGCGATCATTGACCAAGGGAACTAAAGAGAAGCGTGACCCTGGTCAAGTTTTGGTCAACGCTTGGCGACGTTTTGCGGTTTGAGACGCACAAAACCCTTCTTGTCGATCTGCATTTCGTCTTCGAGCACCTTGGCAATGTTGCCCGTGCCGGGGAGCGCCCACTCATTCTTTGCTGCGATCTCCGCCGCCTGGCGCGCAATGCGAGGTGATGCCGCATCACCGCGCACGAGCTGGGAGACAGCTTCGAGCACAGCAGGCAGCGATGGATCGTCTTTTTTGGCTTTGAGCGATAGGATCTCGAGCACCTGGTGGCGCACGTCGTCCGAATGGTCGAGCACGTAAGGGACGAGCGCGGGAATGATTCGCGGATCGTCGTACTCGGAGAGCACGAGCACGAGCTGCTTCTTTTGCTCGTCCGATCGGTAGTCATCTGGAGAATAAACGTCGAAGAGCGCGAGCAGCTCACTGAGCGCTGCGTCTCGCGGCAGAATGGCCAGCAAAGCCTCGAGCGCAAAGGTCAGCGCGGTCTCTTTGCGTAAGTACGCGCGCAGAGGCGGCACCGCGCGTTCGCCCATTTTGGTCAGCGACTCGACTACGAAACGCTTTTCATCTTCGTCTGCGATGGCTTGGGACGCATTGACCGTGAGGCGCTGCAGCAAGCCACGAGTGGCGGCCTCGCTTCCGTCTTTGATCAATTTGTCCATTTGCTCGCGGCGCACGTCCGACTGCGCGAACGGGTTGGCCGCGAGCTTGGCGGTCTTTTCGATTTGTTTGTCGGACATAGCCGACTGGCCGAGGCCTAAGAACGAGAGAATTCCCACGCCGCGCGATTAGGCCCCACTGCCCGAGCGGTCAAGGCTTCTGCAAGCAGAGGCACGCGCTACTTGCCGCGCTGGAGCTTCTCCACGTAGCGCACCTGCTCGAGCTGCGTGTGGTGAACACTCTCGACAGCCTGCAAAACCCGCTCACTTTGCCGGGTTTGCTCGTTTTGGGCTTCGTTCAAGGTGGCAATCATGGATTCAACCTTGGCCATGGTCTCGCGCACCCGGGCAAAGCCCTTTGCTTGCTCCAAGCTCGCTTCTTGAACCTTGGGGGCGAGCGCGCCAAGACGCTCAGTGGCCTGGGCGATCTGCTCGGAGGTACGAACCTGCTCACGCACAGTCGTTGCCACGCTCTGCGCCGTTTGGGTCACGCGCTCGGTGTCGCGAGCAACGCGCGAGATGGCGGTGGACTGCTCACGTGTAGCGCCGGCGATTTTTTGAATGATGGTGCTCGATTGCTCCGCGCTGCGAACGATTTGCAACAGTGCACTCTCAGCCGCTTCACTGAGCCTGGCGCCTTCAGCAATGGTGCGATCACTATTGCTCATGGCGGCGATCACGCTGCGTGTTTGCGACTGGACCCCTGCAACGATGGTTTCAATTTGTTTGGTCGATCCGGCCGTTTGATCGGCGAGCGCCTTGATCTGGTCGGCCACCACAGCAAAACCGCGTCCGGCCTCACCTGCTTGCGCCGCGATGATTGCGGCATTGAGCGCAAGCAGATTGGTTCGGTCGGACACGTTCTGAATGACGTCCAAAATCGCGTGAATCTCACTGACGCGGTCGCCGAGCACGCTGATGAGCGCACTCGATTCGCTGGCGCTTTCGCGAATGGACTCCATGCCAGCCTTGCTATGCGTCA
>JBIKMD010000681.1:0-3820 GCA_044359465.1 Myxococcota bacterium | reverse complement strand
AAGGCTGGAATCGGTTTGCAGCTCAGCGCGCTTCCCCACTGACCCTCGAGCGCATCCTCAAACGCACCTACGGGAAGGTCCGCAACGGGATCACCATTTTCGTCCGTGATGACCCGATCGTCGTTCGGCTCCGTATCTACGGCTGTGAGTGAGGCTGAAACTGTGGGTTGTCCGCATGCCACCAAGGCGAGCGCAAACATTGAAATGTGTCGCATGAATGTGAAGCTTCCTATGTGCCGCCTGGATGACGCGGCGCATTATGCGCGGAAAATATCGGCGTCAACCTGAATCTGACGTTAGGGTGGGTGACCATGTCGCGACTTGTTTCAACAGTTGTTTTTGTCAGCGTTTTGACGGTGCTGGCCGTTTTGCTCCACTACTTTCTGTGGGCGCGTTTGGTGCGGGATCCGCAGTGGGGAGAGCCTTGGGCCCGCGTCTTTGGCTGGATCTTCGTTGCGCTCGGGGCGCTCATTCCCTCGGCCATGGTCATTGGACGCACGACGAATAGCGCCTTTGACCGAGGCCTGTCGTGGGCTGCGTTCGGCTGGATGGGGATGTTGTTTTATCTTTTTCTGCTTCTGCTCGTCGGTGAAATGATTCGCTGGCCGCTGTTCACGCAGATGTCTCCCGAGCGCCGCACCTTTTTTGGTCGCATGCTCGCACTTGGTTTTGGTGGCGGCGCCATTGCAGTCTCGGCGGTCGCGGTGAGCCAAGCGCTGCGTGCGCTCCACATCAAACGCGTCGAAGTGAAGCTCGATCGTTTGCCTCCAGCCCACGATGGCCTGAAGATCGCGCAGCTCACGGATATTCATGTAGGTTCCACCATTCGCCGCGAGTTCGTTGAAGAGATGGTGCGAAAGACCAACGCGCTGAACCCAGACATCATCGCGATCACCGGCGATTTGGTTGATGGGTCGGTCGAGCAACTCCGCGAGCAAACGGCGCCCCTGGCGAATTTGAAGGCCAAATACGGCGTGTTTTTCGTGACGGGCAATCACGAATACTATTCGGGCGCTGACGAGTGGATTGCGGAGGTTCGGCGCCTTGGGATTCGAGTCCTTCGCAATGAACGCGTGAAAATAGGCGAGGCCGGAGCGACCTTCGATCTTGCAGGCATTGACGACTATACGGCACGCCAGTTCGGTGGTGATCACGGTGCGGATTTGAAACGTGCGCTCACGGGCCGCGACCCGGCGCACGCAGTGGTCTTGCTTGCACATCAGCCGCGCGGCGCGAAGCAAGCGGCGGAGTTAGACGTTCAACTGCAGATCTCTGGACACACCCATGCGGGTCAGATCTGGCCCTGGGGTTATGCGGTGAAGCTACAATCCCCCTGGGTCCTCGGTTTGTACCAGGAGGGGCCGTTTCAAATTTATGTGAGTCCAGGAACCGGCTATTGGGGCCCGCCCATGCGTCTAGGCACTCAGGCCGAAATTACCGAGATCACACTGCGATCGGGTTTGACGAACGCTTGAACAACGCGGCTAACGCAGCGGCCTTAGCACCCATACGTAGATCGACGCAGCCAAATACGTCCCCGTGCTCGCAAGCAAGACCATGAACGGCACATGGCTAAGCATGAACGTAGCGTTGCCGTTCGACCACGCATCGTAAGTTCCCACCCAAAACACGCGCTGGTAGAACACAGCGGAATACAAGGCCGTAAACGCAGCGGACGCCCCTGCAACAAGCAGGGCCCCTTTCTTGCTACCCGCCTGCAGCGCGCGTCTACTCAGCTCGAAACCAGCGAGTCCTCCCAAGATCATCGCCAAGTTGAACAGCATGGTGAACGCCGGCTCAACGGGGTGCAGGAAGTACTGCCACTGCCATTCATGATGGTAGAGATCGAAGAGCTGACCGAGTGGTGCAAACCCAAGCGCACACACCAGCAAGGTTCGCACACGCAGATCGGCGGCGCGATCGCGTAAGTGCTGCTCGTGTTTGATGGCGATGGCCGAGCCAAGAAGTACGCAGGTGGGAACATCAATCGTGACCATTAGAGTGTCTCGCTAATCGCTTCACCGTAGTGGTGTGCGAGCATGAGGATGCCGAGCGTGGGATTTACGCCTGGACCAGGTGGAATGACATCTTCGCCGACGAGGTGTAGATTTTTGAAGCCGCGCACTTCGCCGTTTTTGGCATCGACCGTGCCGTAACGATGGCCCGTGCGATAGAACACCTGCATCACGGGTGGGTGTTTGCGGACGAAGGCCATGTACTCAGGGAGCTCGTGCGGCGCGATGAAACCAAGCCCGGCGAGCTCCTTGTCTTTTGAAGTGAAGCTTGCCGGCGTGTTCAAACACACACCGCGCGCACCCGCCTTGACCCAAATCTTCATCGCGGCCTCACAGGCGCCGGTGGCACGTTCGTAGTCCGCGTCAGTCAGGCGCTGCAGTGAGAGGTCGCTCTCCCCAGTGGTGAGCTGTACGCCGCCTTTGGATTCGGTGAACATGATGCCAACGGTGGCGACGCGCGGAATCGCATTCCACGTCTTCATCCGCTCTTTGGCGTGGGGCACACCAATCGAGCCAACGAGCGCGCGGCCAGGATGGGCGCCTTCGAGCATCACGCGGCGAACCACGTCACCGTCAACGTGCGTATCGGGTGCGAGTGGAATGCCGATGCCTTGCGGAATCCCGTTCGCGCTAAGTGGCTCGTCGAAAATCGCCGCCACCTCAGCGCTGTATTGATGGCGCACGCCCACATGTGCGGACTGCGCCAATGCGTCGCCTGAGTTTGCGAGAATGCGGTGATTGCCCATGCTCGAGGCCGCGAGTAGCACACGGCACTTCGTCGGTAGCTCGAGCGTCCGCGTCGCAATCACCCGTCGTGTCGCGCGTGACAGGAACGCGAGCTCAATCGCCGCAACCGTACCATCTGGGTTGCGAAGCACGCTTTGTACGCAGCAGTTCGCAAGGCCCACGAGGTCCACGCCGCGCCGAAACAGGTTGTCTAAGTACGGGATGCGCTCTTTTTTACCCGCGTAACAACGGCCATTTCCGGTATCACCACCGCGCCCAAACCCTTCGAGCAGGTAGGGCTCGTAGCCAAGTTCTTTTGCGGCGTTGAAACAACGCTTCTGTGCGTCGTTCAAGATCGCCCAGGGAGTCCGGCTCACGCGGCAATCTTTGCGCACACGGGCTTCGTGGCGGGCAGCGTCCGCGCTGCTCATGGGCATGCGCTCCAGGTACCAATCGGCGAGCGCGTGCGCGGTACCGCTGAAAATTTCTGCGCCGCCGCCCCACACTTGTGGAACGAAGTTCACAGTCACACGAGTCGGAGAGTTCAGGATTGGCACCGCGCCGCCTTGGCGATAGGTCTCGAAGCACACATTGGTAGGCGTGCGCGCATCGTAGTCTGCTTGGCGGTAGTACTCGCCCGTATCGATGACCATGGCTCGGGTGCTTGGTGTTGCATCCAGAATGGACGTGAGCGCAGCTGCGTTCGCCGGGCCGCTGCCAATGGCGACGACCTGCGGATCGAGTCGGCTCAGCGCGCGATCGATGAGCGCATCGTCAACGCTCCCGTCTGCCTTTTGGTAGTCGAAGAAAAAGCGATCGGTGAATTGGGCGTCGGTGAGATCGAGCGGCGCATAGGCGTAGTCTGGCGTGTAACCTTGCATGGGCTCATAGAGCTCACGCGGTTCGACTTCACTGATGCGCTGGTCCAAACCTAGTGCCAAGAAGATGCGGCCCACCGTGAGTGCGGCGCCGACAGCATCGGAACGCGCTCCTAAAGCCGACACTGACCTGGCGAGGAGTGGGTGCGACATCGCTGACGCCGCCGCGATGAACAGTGACCCGGTCGTTTTGCCCACGGT
>JBIKMD010000679.1:0-3825 GCA_044359465.1 Myxococcota bacterium | reverse complement strand
ACCGCGGAGGTGACGCCAATGCACTGGGCGTTCCTCGTTGGCGGCGGGCTCGTAACCGCTGTGCCTCTGCTTTGGTTTGCCGATGCCGTCAGACGCTTGCCGCTGACGGTGCTTGGCTTCTTTCAATATCTTTCGCCGAGCGTTCAGTTCTTGCTCGGTCTGTTTTGGTTTCATGAGCCGCTCGCCGTGGCGCAGCTGTTTGGCTTCTCGTTGATTTGGATTGCGCTCTTGTTGTTCTCCGTTGAAGCCGGCATCCGCGCCCGCAAAGGAATCGTTACGTGACTACTGCTACGCCTGTTGAAACCGTTACTTTCGCTGATCTTGGTCTGAGTGAGACCGTCGTCAAAACGCTCACCGCGCTTGGGTACGAAGAGCCCACACCCGTCCAGCGCGCAGCCATCGTTCCACTCGTGGAAGGGCATGACATCTTGGCCCAGGCCGCAACTGGCACTGGCAAAACCGCTGCGTTCTCGCTGCCAATTCTCACGCGCCTCGCCGACGATTTTAAAGGCAAGAAATGCGTTGCGCTCGTGCTCACGCCCACACGTGAGCTGTGCATGCAGGTGGCCGAATCGGTTCACAAGTACGGAAAAGGAACCGGCGTTCAAGTGCTACCGATCTATGGCGGGCAATCGATGGAGCCGCAATTGCGCGCACTTCACCGTGGTGCGCACGTCGTCGTGGCCACGCCCGGCCGTGCCTTAGACCATTTGCGCCGCAAAACGCTCGATCTGACCAACGTGAAGATGGTCATCTTGGACGAAGCCGATGAAATGCTCGACATGGGTTTTGCCGAAGACCTAGAAGCCATTCTCGAGAGCGTGCCAGAAGGCCACCAGACCGCGCTGTTCTCGGCCACCATGCCGCCTCGCATTGCCAAGATTGCCGAGACGCATCTGACGAATCCGAAGCGTGTGACGATCCCCAAAGTGACTGTCAGCGGAGAGCTACCGCTCGTCCGTCAAGTGGCTTACGTGACGCCGCGCTCGCAGAAGCTCACGGTGCTCGAACGCGTTCTCGATATGGAAGCGCCCACCAGCGCGCTCGTTTTCTGCCGCATGCGCAATGAGGTGGACGAGCTGACCGAACGTCTCAATGCCCATGGCCATCGCGCAGAAGCGATCCACGGCGGTCTGTCTCAGCAAGCGCGCGACCGCGTGATGAAGAAGTTCAAAGACGGCACTGCCGAGCTGCTCATTGCGACCGATGTGGCGGCGCGTGGTCTCGACATCAAACACCTTTCTCACGTCATCAATTTCGACATGCCGGCTGCGCCAGAAGCTTACGTGCACCGCATTGGTCGTACCGGCCGGGCAGGGAAGAGCGGAGTCGCCATTTCGCTCGTCGAGCCGCGTGAAGTGCGCATGGTGAGCTTTCTTCAGCGTCTTACCAAACAACGCATTGAAGAAGGACGGGTTCCGACCATCGCTGACTTGCGTGTGCGCCGGCTCGAGCTGCTTCGTGAGCGCGTCGAAGAGATCCTCACGAGCGAAGAGAACTTGGATACCTACCGTGTGCTACTCGACAAGTTTGGCGAAGCCCACGGTCCGAATGACATTGCCGCTGCCGCACTGCGCGTAGCCGATCTTGCAACGGGCGGACCCAAGGGTGACGCGCCGGCTCCCGCACGCCCATCGTTCAAGACAGAAGGCGCTGCGGTCCCTGCACCTACGCGCGAACGTGCGCCAGCAAAAGCGGCGCGTGACGAGCAAGACGATGACGCCTCACCACTCGACGCACCCAAAAAAGCAAAAAAAGCGTCTGCCGGTGACCATGCACTGCGCGATCGGGTGCGAGGTAGCGCTCCAGCGCCGGCAAGCACGCTGTCTTTAGCGAAGGTCTACATGGCGGTCGGCCGCGAATCAGGTGTGGCCCCCGCCGACATCGTGGCTGCGATTGGGCAGACGGCGTCGGTCGATCGTCGCGCCATCGGCAACATTTCGATCTTTGAACGCCACACTGTCGTGGAAGTGCCCGAGGAGGCTGTCGATGGGTTGCTCAAGGCGCTGCGCAAAGTCGAAGTCAAAGGCGTGAGCGTCCGCGCGCGCCGCTTCAGAGACTAGCATTCGTCAGGCAGGCGACTAGGCTGCGAGTTGTTTGCAAATACGCGTCGCGATCGCCATGCAAGTCATCATGGGATTGACGGCGGGGCTACCCGGAAAAATCCCGGTGTCTACGATGTACACATTGTCCATGGAGTGCACGCGGCCCCATTCGTCTACGACGCCGTCTCGTGGATCCGAGCTCATACGCGTCGTGCCAAAGGCGTGGTTCGCGGCGGTAATGGTTTCGGTGGTCTTGAAGCTCTTGGTGCGCAGCACTTCTGATTCTTCTTTTGAGTGCAACACTTCCGGAATGCCATGGAGACCGGGGACGATCTTGGTCGCGCCTGCAGCCCAAGCGATGTCCGACAGATAACTCACACCGCGCATCATCTTATCCATGTCGCGCTGGTCAAAATCGTAGGTGATATCCGGGTCGTAACTGCCGCGTTTGGCTCGCACGCGGCCAATGGAATGCTCGGGCGCAACGATGACGTCGAACGGCGCCATGTGATCGTAACTCAATAAGTGCTTCTGGAAGGCGTGGCCCATGCCAGGGAGCCGCGCCGCAAGGACCGACGGCGGAGCCCACAGTACTTCTAGCTTCAAACCTTCTTTCAAATACTCGAGTGACTGCCAGCCTTGCGTGGCGCCCTGCCAGGGATGCACGGGCTCCTCAAAGAAGGCCATGATCGCGTAACCAGGATGAAACTGCAGCTCGCGTCCTACCCAGTCGTCGCCAATGTCGCTCTTTTGCAAAATGACTGGTGTCGCCATGCAGCCCGCGGCCATGATCACGAGCTTACATTCAATGGCGACCTCATGGCTCTCGGCCCAGGTGTAGGGTTCGATCACTTTACCAATGACGGTATGTGCCGTGCGGCCGCTCTTTAGAATCTTTTCTGCGCGCACGCTGGTCATGACACGTGCGCCAGCTTTCATGGCCGCCGGGACGTAGGTGAGGTCGGATGATTGTTTGGCGCTGTTGCGACAGCCGGTAAAACACTCGCCGGAGCCTTTGCAGCCCTTCACGTTGCGCGGCATGGAAGAAGAGCTGATGCCGAGTGCATCGCAGCCTTGTTTGAACAGCAAGTTGCGACGACCTTGCACTTCCATAGGCGTGTCTGCGACGCCCCAAAATTTTTCGATTTCTTCGTAGTGCGGTGCGAGTGACTCGGCGGATAACGAGGGGATGCCAGATTTTTCTGCCCACTTGTCGAGCACGTAATCTGGCGCTCGTAGGCAGATGGCCGAGTTGACTAAGGTGCCGCCGCCCAAACCGATAGCTTGCATGGTGGGCATGAAAGCTCTGCCGCGTGCTGCACGCATGCCGGCTTCGCGAATCATGCGGCGGATGGCCGCGCTTGGCTCTTTGCCATGATCTTCTGGTTTGTAGGGCGGACCTTCTTCGAGCAGCAACACGTCGCGGCCCGCTTCGGCCAGCATTTTCGCCGCGACTCCGCCAGCAGGGCCCGAGCCAATCACCAGCACGTCACACTTGGTTTTGACGGGGCCTTGGTAATCTTTGAAAACCGAGACTGTATTGCTCATAGGTTTTACGCGACGGCTGACGCGGCAACGCGAACGCGGAACGGGTCAAGGTTCGCAGCGCAACCGATCTGCGCGACGACGTTGGCATTGGCGAAGTAGCCCATGCACAACACAGCGCGAATGGAATTGAAGCAAAGTCGCAAGAAGTAGAAGCGGCTCGCGTTGAGACTCGACAACACATCTTCACGTTGCGTCTGCGTAAGGGTGGTGAAGCGACCGCGATGCGGGCCGA
>JBIKMD010000678.1:0-3826 GCA_044359465.1 Myxococcota bacterium | reverse complement strand
CATTAAGGCGCTGCAGGGTCTCACCGTGGTCGATGGCCGTTCGCAGAAGCCTTTGCAGTTTAAGGGCACCATGCGCCCGGTCATTGAGGACAGCCGTGAAGGCGATAAAGTGCGCCTCACCATCAAGTGGCAGAACCAAGATGGTCAAACGCTGAATTTGTCGACGTTGCCCTGGAACATTTTCGACGAGTACCCACCGATTTTGTGGGTTGCCGGGCAGGTATTCTACGGTCCTGACAAGCTGATTGGCGACACCTTCCGCCGCCTCGTCCAGGAACCGACCATCGACTTCGATGTGGGCGTGCTCGCGCAGAGCATTTCTCGTCTGGAGTTCGTGCTGTCGGAGCTGGGTGTCGACGCACAATGGCTCAATGACCGCCTAGCCGCGCCGGTAGAAGAAGCGCCACGCATGAAGCTCGTGCTTTCTTTTGCAGGTGGCGCTCTGGCCGCGGATGCAAGTGTGCACATTGGGGCCTATTCTTTCCCGCTTGTTGAGGGCGTCGACATCCCCGAAGCGGTTTGGCTTCCGGCGAACGCTCCAAAGTGGGCGACGCGCGTGAAACGCGATCGCGATGCTGAAAAGAACGCCATGGCGATTCTGAAAGACGCCCTCTTTCAGCACCAGGCCAACGGGCAATGGTTGATTAGCGGTGATGACGCACTCGACCTCGTGCGTCGCGAGCTTGCGCCTTTGATCGGCCACTTCGACCTGTTCTGGACCAAAGCGCCAGAACCTCGGCAGTTCCGTACGGATCCGCTGAAGTCCAAGTTGACGGTGAGGGAAACTGGCCGTGGTGATTGGTTCGAGGTGTCCGTCGACTTTGCGACTGGCAATGCCAATGTTCCGATCGCAGACGTCATTGCCCAAGTTGAGAAAGGCACGCGCTTCATTCAGCTCTCTGACGGAACTTATGCCGAAGCGACTCCAGCGTTGCGCCAAGCGGTGAAGGTCATGCAAGCGCTACTTGAGCAAAAAGCCACAACAGGTAAGGCGTTGCTCTCGAGCAAAGATGTTGGGGATCTGGAAGGGCTTATGGAGGTGGTGGACGCGTCCGACATTTCGGCGTTGTCTGAAACCCACTTTGCCCCGCTCAAGGACTTCAAGCGTATCGATCAGGTTGTCGTCCCGACGGACTTCAACGCGACGCTGCGTGAATACCAGCACGAAGGCGTCTCGTGGATGGTGTTCCTCAACGAACGGAATTTGGGCGGCATCCTCGCTGACGACATGGGTCTTGGTAAGACGGTTCAAACGCTAGCGGCGCTTCGCGTGTTGGCTGAGAAGAAGGGGAGAAAGCCCTCGCTTGTTGTTTGTCCCACCTCAGTCGTTGAGAACTGGGTGCGAGAAACGCATCGATTCGTACCGAACTTTGTGGTTCATCGAATCGATGGCCCAAATCGCGATGAATACTTGGCAAAAGCCGCAGAGGCAGACGTCCTTGTCACCTCGTTCGCACTCCTGCGTCGCGACTTCGATAAGCTCAAAGTGCTGGATCTACGTTACGCCATCCTCGACGAAGCGCAGGCGATCAAGAATCCACAATCGCAGACCGCCCAATGCGCCAAGGCGCTCAAAGCGGAACATCGATTGGCTTTGACAGGTACGCCCATCGAGAATCGACTGAGTGAGCTGTGGTCGATTTTCGATTTCGTATCGCCGGAATTGCTCGGTCAGCTCAGCGACTTCAAAGAGCGCTATTTGACTCCCATTGAACGTTATAGCGATCAGACGTCGCTAGACCGTTTGCGTCGGCGCATTCGCCCCTTTGTCTTGCGTCGTGAAAAAGAAGTGGTCGCCAAAGAGTTGCCACCAAAGACAGTGTCTCAGGTGTTCTGCGATGTGTCGAAACCGACGCAGCAGTTGTACCGTCAGATCGCGGACGTTGCCAAAGACCACCTGGCAACGGTGATGAAGCAAAAAGGCTTCGAGCGTTCCACGGTTTCCATTCTCACGGAGCTGCTGCGCCTGCGTCAGACCGCGTGCGATCCTCGCTTGCTCAAGAATACCGAGTTGCCAAAGGGTGCGGTCTCTCCCAAGCTCGAGCCCTTCCTTGAGCTCGTCGAAGAAGCGCTTGGCTCCGGGCGCAAGATGCTCGTGTTCTCTCAGTTCGTTGGCATGCTCGATTTGATTGGCGAATCGCTCACAGAGCGGAAGATCGATCACTTGATGCTTACGGGGCAGACCCGCAAGCGTCAGCAGATGATCGATAAATTCCAGGCTGACGACGGACCGCGCGTGTTTTTGATCAGCTTGAAAGCGGGAGGTTCGGGTTTGAACCTCACGGCCGCCGATACTGTGATTCACTTCGATCCATGGTGGAATCCAGCCGTCGAAGAACAAGCGACCGACCGTGCGCATCGCATAGGACAAACCAAGCCCGTATTTGTGTATGAGCTGGTGGCGCGCAACACGGTTGAAGAGAAGATTCTGAAGCTCAAACAGCGCAAACGTTTGCTCGCGGAAGGCGTACTCGGTGTCGATGCGGCCATGAGCAAGTTGCTCAGCGAAGACGAAGTAATGGCGTTGTTCGACGTCGAAGAGTGGTCTGACGACGAGTAGGGCTTGCGTCTCGTCTCGACTGGGCATGGTTCTCCCCATGTGAGAACCGCTTGCGTTCGATGTACACCGCTGTAGGCTTGTTGAATGCTAGCCACCCAAATTCGGCAGAAAGACGGTGTTTTCTACTTCGTCGCATATCCGAGCGAGGATCTGCTCCACAAAGTGCGCTTCATTAGCCGCTTCTATACTGAGGGTGACAAAATCGCCGCAGAAGAGGTGGAGGCAGGGGACGAGGTTGGCAGCTTCATTGCGAAGATCGAAGCGACCGACAAAGCATTTCAGCGGCAAATGTCGAAGGCTAAAGTCGCTGCCATTCGAAACTTTTACGAGACTGCGGTCAGTCAGCCGCCGATTCCTGGAACAGTGCTGTTGTTCACCCCTGAGTCACTTGGCTTCGAGCCAGTGCACAAGTTCGATAATGTCGGCAATCTTGAGGAGCCGCGGGAGAAGTACCTCATTATCGATGGACAACATCGGCTGGCGGCCTTGCAGTTCTATATGCGCCACAACCCTCAAGAGGCCAAAAGTATTCACGTACCGTGTGTGATCTTCGACGGAAAAAGTGAGGACTTTGCCACTGAGATGTTCGTCATCATCAATTCGACGCCAACACGCATCAACAAGAGTCACTTGGTGGATTTGTACGAGCGTGTGTCGTGGGCCGCTCCAGATAAGAAATTCTCGGCTAAAGTCGTCGATAAACTCTACAGTGAGAGTGACAGCCCGCTTCGTTACAAGATCAACCGACTTGGTGGGCGGAGCAAACAGGAGAAGTGGATTCTGCAGGCCGAACTCTACAACGAAATCCATCGCTGGGTGAGCGCCTCGTGGAAGAAGTTGCAAAAGAAGGACCAGCAGCGCGAGCCGCAAAAGATGTATGAGACGATCCGAGACTTCTTCAAGGCCGCCGAGCGCGTCTGGGGTGACGCATGGGGCAACGCCAACTACATGGTGACCAAGCCAGTCACAATCAAGGCCATGCTTCGCGTCTGCGCGGATCTTGCCCGTGCGGACGGCGACGCTGACAGTCGCGTCAAGCGCTGGGAAACGTGCCTGGCACCTTGGTCGGAACAGGCACGGTTGTTTCGGAGTGAGGGGTTCTACGAACGTTTCCCTGCCAAAGGGCAGGTAGAGCGTGTTGCTCGCATTTACAAAGAGTTGGCTCGCTTTGCTGGCGTCGCAAAAGTGGAAAAAGATTGAGAACGTTGCTCGTCATCTTGCTCCTCGCTGGGCCTTCGTTCGCCGCGAAGAAGCGGGAACCCACAC
>JBIKMD010000677.1:0-3829 GCA_044359465.1 Myxococcota bacterium | reverse complement strand
CACAAGCAGTAGGATCTCCCACCACTTGTAGTCGTTTGCGGCGTCCGCCTTCTTGATGACCTCAGGCAGGGTCTCGTTGATCAGCGTGTGTACTTCTGCTGGAAGGATGTCGCCTGTTTGAGCGCGCGCGACAGCTTCTTCGAGCAAAGGCTTGAGCGCACGATAATCACCGCGCTCGCTGGCGTCGTGGATGCGCTGTGCGAGCAACTGAGGAGGAGGACGCACGCCACCGATGTCGAACTTGACCGTCGGATCCGGCAGTGGAAACACGCCCGGTGCGATCACACAGTTGATGAGCTCGAGGCCGTACAAATCTGGATTGAAGAGTGGGCCGCCTGACGTAAATTTGGCGGCGGACTTCTCCATCTCCGCCGCTCGCAAAGTAATGGTGTCGTAGAGACTTGGCATGTCCAGCGGAAGCGTCTCGATACCCAGCATGGACTTGGTGAAGTCTTGATCGGGAAAACCGCTGAGACGCGCAAAAATCTTTCCGTCTGGCGTGAGCTCGAAGCGGTGTGTTTCAACCCAAAGCATGTTGTCGAGCGTGACGTTCTTACCGTTCGCATCGACAAAATCGATGCGGGTGATTCCGGGCACCAGGCGGCCATCACGCACTACGGCATGAACACGCAGAGTAACGCCTGCTGGAACCGTGAACGCTTCTGTGCCGGAGCCATAGCTGCCTGGGTTGAGCGGCAGCTTCATCATGACTTCGCCCGCGTCTACCTGCCGCATCAGCTTGTTAGGATTAAACCCCTCTTCCGGTGGCGCGGTCGGCGCGATCGCCTGAGCCGCAGCTGTGGGACTAGCTTTGGCGCTAGCCGGCGCAGGTGGCGCCATGGCGTCGAGCGGAGCCGTGACCTTCATCCGCGCGCCTGCTGCGCTTTTTGGTTGTGGCAAACCGGCACCGAGAGCCGATGTCGGTGCAGAACGAGGCGGAAGCTTTGCCGAGCCGGTGGGTGGTGTCACTTATCTCTCCACCTTCGTTCTCGGACAATGTGCACTTTAGGCGTCAAAAAAATCGTACATTAGACACTTTTGTAAGCATTGTTGGCGCGCCACTGCGACATAACGCAGCGCGTAAGCGGATTTGGTAGCGATTGTGGGGGGAGGAACGCCTAGAGGCGCTTGAACGACTGAAACGGGGCGCCCGCGAGCGAGAACTCGAGAGAGGCGCCGCTGAGCTTGTAGTCGACTACAAGCGGCGTGGACGCCGAGCCTTCCACTGGACCGTCGGCCTGGGTGTAATTGTTGGCTGCATCGTCACAACCAAAGGCCACTGCGTCCTTTTGGTTCAACGCGACAAAACGAAGTTGGCCGCCTTTGGGCTCCGTCCAAGTGCCATCATAAGTCACAGTGCTCGTACAACCAGGGGTCAAGGAGCCTGCGGCAAAGACGACGCGGACCTCCCGGCGGAAGCTTCCGTCGGCCTTGATCGTCAAGGTTTGTTTGTACTCGGTGAAACTGGTGGAACCGGCCGGGGCGGTCTCGCTGAGCCAGGAGGCATCGAGGCCGTTCCCGCACGCCGCGAGCCCAAAAATCAGAGGTAATACAAGGGTTTTCACGGGCGCGCGGGTTACAAGACAGCCCCCTAAAAAGGCAAGCTAAAACCGTATAAATTCGTTTTTTCTAAATCGCCGTAGTTTCCGTTGACGGCACCACACTCATGTAGCAACTTTCTCACCTATGAAAAAGCCTACGAAGCGACTCCCCCCTCTGAGCCCCACAGGGTATGAAGAGCTCGAACGAGGCGCCGCGATTGCTAAATGTCTCGCCAATCCCAAGCGCCTCGGCATCATTGAAGCGCTTGCAACTCAAGAACGAACAGTCGGAGATCTCGCGCGCCATTTGGGCATTGCGAGCCAGGTGGTCAGCGTCGAGCTGCGCATCATGAAGGAGCTCGGCGCAGTGGGTGCGCGCCGTGAGCATCCAGAGGTGTATTACAAATTGTCAGATCCGCGACTCAGTGAAGCCGCGCGTTTGCTGCGCGGCGTCGCCGAGCAGCGCGTACGCTCTGGCGCGCCAGTCCCGCTCTCTCTCAGCCGCAACAAGACCGCTTCCTGAGCGGGCCCTTCCGGGCGCCAAGCCGCGCCTAGTTCACCGTATAAAAGTCATCAATGTCGAACACCACGACGAGCCGCTTCTGCTGAGGCGAGAGTACGTGTTTGCGATCGTAACCAACAATGCTCTTGAATGGGTTCTGTGAAGCTGATCCAGCCGCTTGGATCCGGTACTCACCAAACGCACCAATGCGCACATGCGAGCGCTCGCGATCAGGAATGCAGGGTACCTCCACGGTCTTGTCGATCACGCGCAGCAGCTTTCCGTTCATCCAGACGCGAACACAGTACCTGGTCTTATTGTGAATGGTGAGCTCGTCTGGGCCGTCACCCGGCTTACCAAGAAAGATGACCGCCTCTTCACTCGTGCGCGCAGGCTGCACCGCAGGCGTTGGTTCGACGGCCGCTTTGGCCACCGGCGTCGCGGGTTCTTTACGAGCTTGCGACGGCTGCGTCACCGAGATGGCGGGCCGCGCAGGGGTTTCGGCCGCACTCTGCGAAGGTGACACTGCCGCAGGCCGGTTGCGGTTGTTGTTGTTGTTTTGTGCAGGCGACGTAGTGAACGCGGGACGCACTGTGCCGGAGCCGCCAAGCAACGCCATAATGGCGCGATTCTTAGGAAGGTCGATCGAAGCAGCGCCGTAAACCTCTGCGGTCTCGGCATTGATCAAACGCGCGTTCACTTTGATTTCGGTGCCTAGGTCCGTAAGCGTGCCAGTGCACAACGTGTCTGCACCGAGCAACTTGCCGATCCGCGCTGCTGTCTCGTCATCAACGAGCTGCGACGCGCCAATCTCTTGCTCGGCAAGCACCTTCTGCAGCAAGCGGCGCTCGACGACCTGCGTCTTACGACTGTTGATGACACGGGTGGTGAGCTCTTCACTCAAGAACTTCCCAAGATCGTTGGTCTCACCTTTGAGGGTCAGGAACTCGTTGATGCCAACTTTAGTCTTGGCGCTCTCTGTCAGCCGCAGCACGATCTGCTCGGCGAGTTGGTCGATGGCACGATCGAGATCATCCTCATTCGCCACGGCGCGGGCAGGCGCGTTTGCGTTGCGCCTACCACCCGCACAACCCAGTGAGGTGCACAACACAAGCATCGAAACCACGAGGATGAACCGCATCAGCAACCCTTCACAGACAGACATGTGTGTCTCAGAAAAAATGGCACACGCAAGGCGTGGATGCTACTCATTTCCTCGAAGCCAACGCAACCCAAGGAGAGCGCGCGCGTGGAAAAATATACGAGAGTTTTCTCTTTCATGTTCGAAGTGTTCGGCATGGCCTCGAAGAACAGGACGCTGCTCAAACCCATCTGGTACAACTTGGCGATTGCCGCGCCGCTGAATTTGGCGCTCGCTGTGGCGTACGGCATGATTCGTAATCCTACACTGCAATACGTCGTTTTGGCTGTTGGCGTGACTGCGCTCTACTTCACCGACTACTTCTGCAACGCGCTCACCTGCTCGCTCGTTTATGATCAAGTGACGACAGGCAACGCGACCATGGATAAGGCCGTCGAAAACACCAAACGCTCGGCGGGTGGCATTCTCACCTTCGCTGCGATCAGTGGTCTCTTCGATTTGCTCGCAAGCTACGCCAGCGAACGTGATGACGTTGTTGGCAAGATCATCACGCGCGTCATTTACGCGGTTTGGACCACTGCCGTGTACTGCGTCATGCCGGCCATGGTCATTGAAGGCCTGAGCTTCGGCGCAGCCTTCGGTCGCAGCAAAGAGCTGATGAAGGACGACCCAACTCAGGTGGGC
>JBIKMD010000676.1:0-3834 GCA_044359465.1 Myxococcota bacterium | reverse complement strand
GCGACAGCAGCGTGTGCATAGGCTGCAAGATTAAGCCGTGCATTTGATGGTGACCAAGCAGGCCTAGCGAAGTGACGGACCCGACGAAGAGCACGATGTAGAGAAATGCGGGCATGCCCGACTTAAGCATTTGCTCGAGAGGGTCAGAAGCCGTTAGCGCGTACGATCTCTCGAGAGTACCCCAAGGCGGATAACTCAGGCGTCTGGTGAGCGCGCCCGAGTGCGCGCAGGTTTCTAAGCGCTGTGACCAATCCAAACGCGCTGCGAGTAGATGGTAGAAACCAAGATGAACCCAGCGTCCGTCGCGAGCACGGCGCATGGCTCGGGGAGCGCGCCAGTGAGCAGCGGGAGCCATTTTTTTTCATCGGGTGCAGAAAAGGCCTCACTTTGGCCGAGACACGGCGTGGCGCCAAGAGAGACGGCGCCGTCTTTTCTCAGCAGGACCGCCGTGTGGACATCTGGTCGTTTGCGGTCATGGACGCAGACGATCGAGGGTGTAGCGAGGTGGCACTCGCCCGGAAGAAAACGGCGATCTGTCACGCTGCAATCGAGCTCACGCCAAGTCGCGGGTCCAGTGAAACGTGCGGACGGCAGGGGTTCCAGCCCTTCTTCGAGTGAGCGCAGCAAAAACACACCCAGGCTTGCAAGCTCTGGCAGCTCGGTGATGCGTGCGGACAGATAGCGGTCCAACCATGGCGCTTTGGTTTGTAGTCGCTCGCCAGCGTTCCAGAGAGCGGTCATTGCCGCGAGACCTGTAGGCGCGTCCGTTTGGGGCAACAAGCGCGGGAGCACGTCACAGAAGGAGCGCGATAGAAAGCTGCCTCGAAGATCAACGCTGCCGTCATTCGCAAGCCCCACATACTGGAGCCCAACTGCAGCGTGGAGCAGCGTGAGGTAGGCTTTGAGCAGGGGTTCCCTAGCGACGTGCGTTGTGAGGCCCGACCACAGAGTGCTCGCAGGCCCTGCGCACACCTGACGCCAGGTCTCATCGCTCCAGCGTGCGTAGGTGCGCGGACCACGTTGCGCTAGCTCACTGATGCTCGTTTCGAGATCGCTCATCGCCTTCAGCATCGCGCGTTTCTGTGACGATGCAACGATTAGGATGGTGCCAGTCGGAGCTCGAGGTTCGTTCGTATTGCCTGGATTCGCATCCCGGCGACAACCTGTAGAGCGCTACGCCTCTTTTTTCTTCGGGGGCATTCTCGATGACTTTGTTGCGCCGCAGGTCGTCGTCCCACCGCTAACCGGGAGGATCGACGTTGGCCCGCTTCTCGTACGCGACGAACGGCGGCAGCGACACCGTTGCAGGTTTCAGCATCACGGCCACCGGCACACGCAGCTCCGTCGGCGCGGCCGTCGCTGCGGGGACAACGCCTTCGCATCTTAGCGTCGATCCGACTGGATGCTTCGTCTACGTGACGAAACCTCTCGTCGGATACTGTCTCTGGCTACACGATCAACCAGGGCGCGGTGCGCTCACGCTGCTAAGCACCACAAGTGTGAACGCGACAGCGCTCGCCTTCGATCCCATGGGACGTTTCCTGTATTCGGCCAACTTCAGCGACACGGTCCACGGCTATCCGATTGATGCCGTCACAGGCGCTCTAGGTTCGCTCAGTGCCTCCAATCTGCTCGGCGTGAACATCGATCCACAATCGATCATCATGGTCAGCACGCTGCTGGCCCCTTAGCGCCCGTCATTTCGCGACCACCGTCACCTTGCGGCTATCTGACTTGAGCTGCGACAACCGCACGTGCGCGTCGACCGTCCATGTGCTTTGAATCTTGAGCTCCGAGGCTTTCGCCAGGGCATTCGTGTAGGCCTCGATTGCTTTTTCTTCGATCGGAAACGCTTTGTTCTCGATCGCTGAGCGGTAGATTTCCTTTTGTGCGACGTCGAGCCCACGTGGAAGTGGAACTGCGCGCAAGCTGCGGGCAAAGTCTTCGTAAACGTGTCCAATGCGAGTCAACGCAGCAATGCCGAACTCGCCGTTCTTCAGCGCCAGAACCTCAGCGTACTCCTTCTCTACCTCAACGAGGAGGCGCACTTTTTTGTTCACCGCGTCAGCAAGTTTGGCGCCGCCCACGAGTCGCAGCGCAAAGTAGCGGTCATAGACCTGTGCCGCGAGCTCGAAACGCGCTTCAGCAGCTGCGCTCATGACGGCTTCGTCGCTCTTCTCTGCCGCTGCCAACCCGCGATAGCGCGTCCACAATGTTTGCCAAGTGGACGCCGCAGCGTCGCTTTTGAGTGCTGCGTAGGCGCGGCACAGCTTATGTGTGACGAAGAAACCTTGTAGCGCGCTCGCCTGTCCTTTGAACTTCGTGTCGAAGCTCAGGTAGTGCGCCACCTCGCCCCGTCGATCGCGCAATCGTTCGTAGATCGCGCCCACCTTGAGATAAGCCGCGAAGCGATCCTTCGCTCTTGGGTAGGTGTTGATGTAGCGCTCGAATGCCTGAATGGCTATTCGATCCTTGCCTAGCGCGTCAGCAAAGAAGGCAATGTTGAAGTCTGCGTCTTCGGCGCGCGCGCCGTGAGGAAAACGGGTGCGGTAGCGCGTAAACGCTTGCAGCGCTTTGTTGCGATCGCCGCTACGTGCGTAGGCAGAAGCGAGCAAGAACGCGGCGGTCTCTGCTGTTTTTGTTTTCGGATAGGCTTGAAGCAGACGCTCCGCGGCCGCGATTGTCAGTGCGTCGTCGCCTGCTTTGTCTGCCAGCACCACGGCGTTGTGCAGCGCGGTCTCCGCGAAAGTCGCTTGAGATGTGGTTTTGGCAAAGGCGAGATAGCGCTTTGCTGCCACTGCCGGCGCCTCATTCTGTTCGCCCGCCTGTACCGTTTTGAAGGCAGCGCCGTCGACAAGCTCGCGCACACTCAGTGAAAAGCCTGCGTCTTTCATCAGCGACTTGTCACCAATGATTTTTACCGAAAGCTGGCCGACGTCCGAAAAACGCTCGCTCCTCACCAGGGCGTTCAGTAAGTGCATGGCGGCAACACGGCGAAGTTTGCTGTCTCCGGGCTCACTGACAACTGCGTCAAGCCGCGCCGCCGCGTCTTCGGCACGGCCGTGGTCTAGTAACACGAGCGCAGCTTTGAGCTTCAGCTTGGTCGCCTCTACGCCAGGGGGTAAGAAACCCATGAAACGATCACAGGCAGCGACAAGACGGCGTTCGTGATCACCAAAGTCTCCTTTCGCGCTCTCTTTCTTGGAAGACTTTTTGTCCTGCTCGATTGCGAGATCCCACGCTTGCACGGCTGACATGGCTGCGTCTTTCGCATAGCGACCCTTGGGCTCTCCGGTTGCAACTAGCTCGAAGTGCTCGGCGGCGCTGGCATAGAGCTTTTGTCGAAAGACGATCTCAGCAAGAAAGAACCGCATCTCTCGCTCTGGTCGCTGTTGGCAAAGGCGCCAAGATAGAGCTCGTACAAATCCCGCGCGAGCATGTAGCTCTTGTCGTTTTTGGTTTTCTGGGCGTCGTGAAGTATTGCCTTGGCCAACTCACGCAAGGTCGTTTCGACGCCGGGTCGCGCGCTGTAACGCTCCACGAGCCGTCGTGATTCCGCTCGCACATTGTCGTCGTCGCTGAGCGCGGCGTATGCCTCGATCATTTTTCCTTGGTAGCGCTCGGAGTTGATTCCGTCTGGTCGCTCATCAATGGCGAGCCGGTAGGTCTTTATAGCCAATGCGTGCTCGCCAGCCTTGCTGTAGATCTCGGCGAGCCTCGCGAGCTTCAGCACTGCTTCGTCTTGCGGCAGCTTCGCGACGTAATAGCTCCGTGCTTCTTCCACTGCGCCGAGCCGGCTGTAAGGCAGCAGCATGTCTTTTAATGCTTCTTCAC
>JBIKMD010000675.1:0-3848 GCA_044359465.1 Myxococcota bacterium | reverse complement strand
CCTCTGCGGTTGCGTCTCGTAAGTCAGTCAAGAAGTCATCGGAAGCGCTGGGGTCGGAGCGCATGCGCGTTGCAAAGGCTTCTTGCGCGGGTAGGAGATGGTGAAAGGTAATCACGGGCGCCACACGCAAGCGTACAGTGTCTTCGCCGATGGTTTCTGCTCCCGCCTCCACTGTGAGAGTGAGATCCACGAAGCCGGCCCACTTTGAGGCATCGCGCACGATGTCTACACCTTCGAGCCAGAAAGCAGTGCCCGATTTCAGATCGTCAACGCTGAGTGTGTCGTTCTCCATGTCCCAGCGCGTTTCGCCCTTGAAGAGCTTCACGCGTTGGGCAGACGCGGCATCGAGCGTGAGTTTGGCCGTCGCGTTTGCTGGTGCATCAGGCCAGGCGAGCACGCTGACGGGCGCCAGATCCAAGAGGTCCGCCTCGCCGTTGATCGTGTCGTCGGCGGCGTCGTTGCAGTTTGGCAGTGTAGAATCGCGGCCCGATTTTGGACAACGCAGCTCGTCGTCATCCAGATTGGCTAAAAAAATCGCGCCGTGCGTTTTGTCCCAGGTGTCTTCGCCGGCTTCATCTTTTGTGTCGAGCTTGCCGTCTCGGTTGGTGTCAACACGTAGATCGATCACCGGCTTTGGTTTTGGTGCGACAGGCAGCGCCTGGGGTGTCAACGTGCTGCTTTGTGGCTCCGCACCCGTGTTGTTTTGTGGCGCCGGCGGCGTGGCGCAAGACAGGAACACGACAAACAATGTGCACCGCTTGTAAAACATCAGCCACGGTCCTCCTCGGGCTCGCAGCCGTAGCGTCACGGCGAGCGCCGAGCCAGCGGAATTTTTCGCGCGAACCATTCGGAAAAACTGAACGTTAGGCCATCAAGACATCGCAGCCGCGATTGAAGAAGTCGATACGCGCTGCGAGCCCATTCGTGCCGCCATTCACGCGGCGCGAAACGAGCTCAATGTCTCCTCTGTCGGCGATTTCGTTGAGCCCGCGCGATTTGAAAAAGTAGGCAGCAATACGAGCGGAATTGGCGGGGTCTGCGGCAAGCTCCGGGTCATTCTCCAAATCGAGACCGAGCGCCTCGCCGATGCGTTTATAGTTGGCCCTGCCGGTGAGTTGAATGAGTCCGCGTCCTTTGAAGCGTGGTCCATCACCTGGTTCTGTATTGCCGAGGCCAGCACGACCTTCATAGGCTTCGCCACTGGCAAGCTCGGTGTCATAACGCAGCGAGCCACTTTCTACTGCCAGTTGCGCAAGGAAGGCGGCTTTGCGTTTAGGTGTGGTTACCCCGAACTCGGCCATCGCTCTGTTGATGGGGCCAAGGTATTTGTCGATGTCTTGGTCGCGCGCAGCGGGCATGATCGCTTTGAGCGCTTCGCGTGTCACGCCACTGCAGTCCTCAGTTTGTGGTGTCGCTGCGTTTGCTCGCGCCGCCGGCTCCGCTGCCCGCGGCGGGGTTTTGTCTAGTTTCGAGACGTCCACACCACGCGTGGCCATGAAGGTCGCCGTCGACAACCCGCCCACGCCAGCAAAACTGCAGGTCGTCTTCATGGCGCTGAGGCCTCGCGGTCTCTCGTTGGACACCACTTCGCGCGGTGGGATGATAATGGCTTGACCGGCGATGCTAGCCGCCGCGTCTTTGACCTGCGGGTTTGCACGGAGCAGGTCGTACACGGGGAGGCCGTGTTTGAATGCAAGTTTGCTAAGTGTGTCGCCTACTTGGCCGCAGTAGGCGCTAACATCGGCCTCGCTGCCGGCAGCGATCCCGCTAGTGAGCCGAGTAACACCCTTCATCGCCATACGTGTTGATATCGGTCGTCACGCGGCGTCGGTTTCTCCTCAGTTGCGTTCTTGACTAAAGGCGAGCACGAATCAGTTGACGCGGCACTGGTCCCAGACTTTGAGCTGCGCGACGCTTCCGTCCGCAGCACGACCAAAATACACGAGAGCATCACATCGTTCTGGCACGGTCCCCTCCAGCTTGACGCTGATCTTGAAACCTGAGTTGAGCACCGAGTCCGAGCCAAAAGCCTTCACGAGATCTGGCCTTGCATGGCGCGTGTGCGCCTGTTGTGCGGGCCGCCCATTCCAGCAAACCAGGACGTCGCTCGCTGGCTTTTTGGTGAGCGAATCGGTGGCCCAGCCAGAGACGACGATCGTGCCTTCTGCGCGCTCAATGCGCTCTACGGCGCCGCGGATCCACGATGGCGTCTTTCGTTTCGCCTGCTCGGCGAGCGCCGCACAACTTGGCGACGAAACGGACGCATCTGCCGGCGCAGAGAAGCGCGCTGGTGACCACGCGACCACAAGGAGCGCGCAAAGCACAGTGACCTGCGCTACACGCCATCTCCGCGCAGAAGCCGCGGGTACTTGAGGAGCGCGCGACGATCGCTGCCCAAATCGCTGCAAGATCCAAACTCGCATTGGGCGTTCAACCCAGCGCGACAACAGATCAGACAAGAGTAAGAGCACCGCCCAAAAACCAAGGTAGGCAACCAGGCCCTCGCGCTCCCAGAGCCCAGGCGCCCGGTTGGCGATCAGTCTGAGGAGCAACTGGTGCAAGAGAAACATCGCGTAACTGATCTCTCCCAGGTGAACCAATGGCCGTGTTGCAAGCAGCTTGGAGATCCAGCCTCGTCCGAGCGCGTAGACCACGATGAAGGCCGCAAAAAAGATGCTCACGAAGCCGCTGATGTGCAGCCATCGTCGCCCAGCGAGACCAAAGAGGGGCGCGGCTGCATCCGCCCATGGTGTGCTTTCGTACATGGCCCCAAGGAGCAGGACGAGGACTAGCAGCTCAATGAGGGTTGCATGCCAGCGCGGCCCCGCTTTGGCACTCGCAAGCTTGCGGAAGGCAAGCGCGCCGCACATTCCAAGGATGAACTCGAAAATGCGACAAAGGGGACTGATGTAGACGAGACCCACGTAGTCGACATTGTTCGTGGTCGTCGTCTTGCCGAGTGCGTTCCCTAGGGCGATCATGACGAGCACGAGCAAAAACGCCAACAACAGCTTGAGGCGCCAGGTACGGCCAATGTCGCGAATCAGAAATGGAAAGCTCACGTAGAAAAACAGGCAAGTGGAATCGCTCCAGGACACGCCGTTATACGAGAAGTACCATGACTGAATGGGCACCCAGGCGTGTGTGAGCGTGAGATTGCTCAAGAACACAAGAACAGGTTGGCCGGCTGATTTCTCGAATGAGGGCCCGAGGAAGAGCACAGCGAACAGCAAACACAGAATGTGCAAGGGCCAAATGCGGGCGAGGCGTGCGAGAAAAAAACGCGGAATCTCCTTAGTGCTCAGGGTCGGGTAAAGGTGGGTCATGATGAAACCCGACAGCACGAAAAAGAAGGTGACCGCCTGACCAAGAACGAAAGGAGCGCCAGGCGCGCGACTCAGACCAAAGCGGCCGCCCGAATGAAAGAGCACGATCATTGCTGCCGCGATGAAGCGAAGTGAGACGAGACTTTTGAGCTGATTGTGTTCCACTTTTGTGCTTTTTGCCTCGACTATTGCTGCGGCACTTCGACGAGCAATCGTGTGTTGTTCCAGTCTCTCGTTCCGCGATCGATGACCAAGGACGGATGCTTGGGCAGATAGAGGGCCAAACCGATGCGCGTCACGCCCGTGAGCATCGGGGTGCTCAGGTGAATGGTCTCTTTCCACTGCCGCGCTTTGGGCACGACGCCGCGCAGCAGTGTCTGTCTCCGATCCGCTTGACCCAGCATGGTGCCTTTGGCGTCGAGCAAATGCACGGCGAGAATTCGGTCGGCTGCCGTCTCCTCCTCACTCTCCCACCCGAGCTCCAATGTCACACCTTCAGGTGTGCGATTGAGCGCGCATGCT
>JBIKMD010000674.1:0-3849 GCA_044359465.1 Myxococcota bacterium | reverse complement strand
GCTCTGACGCGTAACGCAGCACGAGCAGCATGATGGTGTCGCGGTTGGCCGGACTCATGAGCTCGAAGAGCAACGATTTCAGCACCAGCATGGTGCGATCCTGCTCGGTGCCAGCTGCCGAACCCTGTGACAATTCGAGCCCAATTTCGCGGCTCAAATCCACGAGACCCATGGGGTCCGCATTCATGATGACAGCCTGATCCACCACAGGATTCAGCGTCGGTGGTGCCTCGAGCAAGGGTTCTGCGGGCGGCGTCAGCGCCGCGGGCTCATCGTCATCGAACGAAACATCAAAACCTTCATCGGCGTCATTCGGAAAAGCGTCTGCAATCGGCGCCGCTACCGGAGCCAGCACCGGCGCTGCATCCTCCACCACGGCAAGAGGCGCGGCGGCAGTAGTCATTTCCGCATCGAGCTTGGCAGCGAGGTCAGGCACGTCCGGCAAAGCTTCGAGCAGTGCCGGCTCCGCAACAGGAAGAGCCTCGGCCACGGCTGGCGCAGTTGTCAGCGGTGTCGTTGGCAGCGACAGCTCAAACACCGGTGACGCCGCAGCCACAGTGACAGGAGCGGGCAAGGTATCAATCAGCAGAGACGTCTGTTCCGCCTGCTCTGGCACCGGCGTAGGCGCAGCGCCCACATCTAAATCCGCAAAGTCATTTTCACGACTCGCGGGCGGCCCCGATTCGTCGGCCAAAGTGAAGGACTCGTCATCATCAGAAAGCGCAGCGAGCGGTGCCTCACCTAGAGGATAAGGCGTCGCTTCCGCTTCAACGGGTTTTGAGCGCTCAATGGGCTCAATACGCTGCGTACTCTCTTCTTGCGGAGCCTCCTCTTCTGGCGCGTCAGTTTGCGCTTCTTCTGGCGCGTCAGCTTGCGCTTCTGCTTCTAGCTCCGGCTCTGGTTGCGGCGGCGCCACACTTCGCGCGATCGGTGCAATGCGCTCCGTATTGAACGATAAATCCTCATCTGGAGCAGGCACGCCGGTATTGGGCTCTTCGGTGTGCGCCTGCAAGTAGGTCTGCAGTTCGCGCATCAGCGTGTTGGTCGTTACGTCGAGCACCGCCATCGACTTGTCTTTTTCGAGCTCGGCACGGCGGGGTTTAGACACTAGCGCATTGACCGACAGAGCCCTGGCTTTCGTCGTCGCTTCTTCGTTGGGAAAGTCGGTAAGCAAAAACACCGGCACTTGCGGATAGTCTGGGCGGATTTTCTCCAAAACCTCGAGCCCGCCCAGAATTCCGGCCCCATCTGAACGCGGCAAGATCAGATCGCTAATCACAACCACGCGCTTGTTTGCCCATAGGAGCTCACGCGTACGTTTGAGACCGGCATCAACCTTGGTGAACACACTGACAGTGGAAAACTCGCGCAACAAGCGCTCGCGCAAGAGACGCAACAAATTAGGGTCGTCGTCGATCAGAACGACCTCGACCGAGGAGACAACCAGAGCCTCTGCAGGTGGCTCTATGGTGGGCGTCGCTGGCGCTGTTTCTGCCGCCTCACTCGGCTGGGCGCCCTGCTGAGGAGGCGCCGCAGTCTTTGCAGGCTCGACCGGATTGCTCCGGTCCCGTTCGTCTCTCAGCCGCGAACCTTCCATAGCAAGAAACTGAGGATTCAGCCCGCGCATCACGGTGAATACGTTCGACGACAGGGTCAGCCGCGTGAGGGCTTTTGGTTCATCCGCCACGACGAAGCTGAAATTGCCCTCGTCCCAAGTGAACATTTCGTAGACGAGCGTTTCAATCTGCGCGCGTAGTCCGGTCTCCACGTCATCAATGGATATCCCGAAGGTCTCCCACATCACAGGAGGCTGACTCTGCGCCGCGTGCGGCTTGTTCGACTGCAGGCTCGACATTTCCTGCATCTGCGTGGCGTTGATCAGCTTACGCTCAACCAGCATGCCGGTGACGGTCAGCGGACTTTGATCGCGGTGGGCAAACACGACTTTGCCCTGCACGAACCCGATCGACGCAGTGTCCGCCGCGGTTGCAAGCTGCAGAGTCCCTGACTTCTGAGACAGAGAAATAATCTGCAAGATTTCGCCGAGCCCAAGGTCGGCTAGGTTTCCTACTAAGCTCATCGCCGCTTTTATCTTACGCGACGGTTAGCGCGTCGTCATTTTATCCGCGACGCCAGGGTCCCCAGGTTGTGAGCTTGGTGTTTCCCGCGTGTTTTTGCAGTGTTTTGAGAAGCTCCGCATGCGTGTCTTGATCGCCCACGCCAGGAAGTCCCACAGCCACGTCACGCGAAGCGGCTGCTTCGAGCATCTTCGCGGTCTCTTGGCCGAGCTCTTCAGCGCTGCGTGCGTGGAACGATTTTGTCTCACCAATGCCAATCAGAAACACGCGCTTCGCGAGAATACGGCCCTGGCTGAGGGTCAGCAGTTTTTCGCCGCGCTCGCAGCGAAATTGTCCGCTTGCAATCAAACGAGAAAGCCAACCGTTACAGCGCCAGTCCACATAACCAGCGGCCGCTCGCAACGGGCGTTCATCACTCGCCACCCAGAGCACCAGATCTTCGCTCTGCAGATGATCGAGCGTTTGGAGATTCAAGGCTGGCGAGGAAACGACTTTCTTAGTCGCTTGGCTCAAGACGACGCTCCCACCTTACGCACGGCCCGCTCTTCGACCAGCGGCGCAAGCACGCCGTTGACGAAGGCCGCCGCCTCCGCAGTGGAAAACTGTTTGGTGAGCTCAACAGCCTCGTCGATCACAACTTCGTGCGGCACTTCCAGCTCGAACAACATCTCGTACGCGGACAGACGAAGAATGGTGAGATCAACCTTCGCCATACGATCGAGGCGCCAATGTTTGGATGCGGTCGTCAACGCTTTGTCGATCTCAGCGAGCCGCATGCTCACCCCGCGCACCAAGCGATCCGCGTATTGTTTTGCGTCGTCCGGCGCTTCGAAGTGTTTCCAGAACAGCGAAATCGACTGTTCTGGGTCAAAGTGCGTGTTGATGCCCGAATCACCGAGCGACAATGGATAAAGGATCTGCACGGCGCAAATGCGCGCACTGCGGCGGGTAGTGCTCACGCGGTTTTCCCTGTCTGCCCAGCGATCGCTGCGAGTAAGTTGGCCATTTCGATTGCGGTGGCTGCAGCCTCACTGCCTTTATTGCCGGCTTTGCTGCCCGAACGTTCGATGGCTTGTTCGATGTTTTCGACCGTGATGACACCAAACGCCACAGGAAGGTCGTGCGTTTGACTAACGAGCGAAGCACCTTTGGCGGCTTCGCCCGCGACGTATTCGAAATGGGCAGTGTGACCACGAATGACTACACCGAGCGCAATCAGCGCATCGTACTTCTTGGTTTGCGCCATCCGCTTCAAAGCAATTGGTAGCTCCCAAGCGCCTGGAACGTGGGCCACATGAACACGCAACATGTCAGCGCCGCTGCGGCGCAAGGTGTCGAGCGCGCCTTCGAGCAGCTTCTCGCCAAAAAAGTCATTGAAACGGCTAAGGACAATGCCAAAACCGAGACCCGCCGCAGACAACGACCCTTCGAACGTCTTTCCTACAGTGCTCACGCAACCTCCAATGCTACTGACTCGAGCGATGATTTTTCTGCGCCAAGTGGAACATTGCCCTCGAGCACGAGACCATAGCCTTCGAGGCCTGGCAAACGTTTCGGCGAATTGGTGAGCAGCTTGATGCGCGTGAGACCCAGGTCACGGAGAATCTGAGCGCCAATGCCGAACTCGCGCAGCGCGGGCCCTTCTTTTCGTGGCGCCGCAGGCTCAGCGTTTTGCCCTTCGCACAACGAAAGGAAATGCGCGCCGAGCGACTGCTTGGTTGCTCCGCCTTGCACGATGCCAACAAACACGCCGCGTCCGGCTTTTTTGATC
>JBIKMD010000673.1:0-3850 GCA_044359465.1 Myxococcota bacterium | reverse complement strand
TTGGATCTTGGCATTACACGCCTCGTTCAGCGGGTGCTCTCATCCGCGCCCACAGGTGCGTCCTTGAGCTCGGTGAGCGACTACCTCGCACCCGAGCAGGTACGAGGTGATGCGCCAGCAGGTGCCGCCGACTTATGGGCACTCGGCGTCATGATGTTCGAAATGGTCACCGGCTCGCCGCCCTACTCGGCACGCGTAGCGACCACATTCATCGAACAAGTCGGCAACCCAGATAAGGTGCGGCGGCTTCCCACGACCGGACGACAAACCCCCGTCGAGCTTGCTGACGTCATCTACAAACTGCTCGAGAAACAACCGGCGCAGCGGCCGCTGGCTCAAGAAACCGCAGAAGGTTTGCGGCGGCTAGGTGCGATTGCGCCAGATCCGCAAGCACCGCCCTACTCTGGTTTGCTTCCTTATGTGGAAGCGCAAGCAGCTTATTTCAGCGGCCGCGACGCCGAGATCGCTGCATGTATCGAGCGTCTGCAACGCGTGCCGCTTTTGATCGTCGCGGGCGCTTCCGGCTCAGGTAAGTCGTCCTTTGTCCAAGCCGGTTTGTTTGCACGGCTGCGCCCAGAACACGAACCCATCACGCTTACGCCAGGTACGGCGCCCCTCGCTGCACTTGCTGCAGCATTCCCCGACGAGCCAAACCTGAGCGAGCGCTTGCGCGAAGACCCTAATGCGCTCGGCGCTGCGGTGGTCAGACGACAAGAAAAGAGTGGCAAGCGCACCGCGCTCTTCGTGGACAGAGCGGAACAGCTCGTAGGCTCGAACGAGGCACTGCCGTTCTTGCGTGCGCTCGCGAGCATTGCTCGCGATCGTCAAAGTCCCGTACGTGTGATTGTTGCCGTTGATGAGAGCAAACTCGAGCGTGTAGCCCCCGAGCTAGATGCGCCGCGCGAAGTCTTCGTTCTGCGCGAGCCAGACACCGCTGCGTTGTCCGAGATCGTGCAGCGGCCGCTCGCGCTCAGCGGCCATGCGTTTGATGACCCTTCACTCGCAGCGACTATCGCGAGCGATGCGAGCACGGTGTCGCACCCATTGCTCAAGCTGTCCTTCCTGCTCGCGCAGATGTGGGTCAAGCGAGACGCGAACAACAAACTGCTGCAACGCGCGGACTATGATGCGCTTGGCGGCGTGCAAAAAGTCTTCGAGCTTTACGTGGACTGGGCGCTGTCTGGCGCCACACCAGCGCAGATGCGCATCGTCCGCGAGCTGTGCTTGCGTCTGGTCTCTCGCGATGAAGTGGCGCTCTCGGTCTCCCGCGAGGCGCTGCTCGAGAATGCCGGTAAAGACGCCGAGAATGTCCTGGACCGCCTCATCTCCGTGGGCCTGATTCTGCCGAAGGACAATGGCGAAAACGAGCTTGCGCATGACGCCCTGATTCGCGCGTGGCCACTACTTCGCCAATGGATCGACGAGCGTGCGGCAGAAGTGGGCTTCCTGAACGACATTACGGGCGTAGCAAACGCGTGGAAAGCAGACGGAGAGAAGGCCGCGGCCACCTATTCCGGCGATACGCTTCACTTGGCAGCAGAACGCGTAAAAACGCTCACGCTACCCGCCTCGCCGGAAGTCAAAGCGTTCGTCAGCTCCGGCCTCAAACGCGAGAGTCGCAAGCGTGCGCTTCGCAACCTGACAATTGGTTTCATTTGGGTCGTGCTCGGTGTGATAGCTGTGGGAACAACGCTGTTCGCGCTGCGCCAGTACAAGACAGTGACGGACCTAAATGCAGCCAGGGAGAAAACGGTCCACGAGAAAGCCGATGCGCAGCGTGAAGACGCACGTTCAGCGCTGACGGCAGCGAAGCTTGGAAGCGCAGGTGGTGTAGTGCAAGCGCGCGCTCAAACCCGCGCCTCGCTCGAAGCCGAAGACAGCACACTCGCGCGCACGCTGTGGGCAGAGCTAGAGAAGATGCCGCTCGTTTGGAAAAAAGCGATCGGCACAGAGAGCAGCGCTCCCGCATTCGACGCACAAGGCAAACAACTGCTCTTCGCCAAAGGCGCCTCGATCACGACGCTCGATGGTGTGACCTCTGAAGCAGCGGTGGTGCGCCTCACGCTTGACGCCCGCGTTCGTGCCATCGCCGTGAGCAGCAAGGGCGCTATAGCGGTAGGCGATCAAAAAGGCGGCGTCGCGCTCGTGGATTTGGCCACAGGGAAGCTCACCCCGCTTGGACAGGCGCCCGCCGCAATCACAGCGTTGGCATTTTCCGGTGAGGGAGACGCGCTTGCGTTCGCCACCAAAGCCGCAGGCGGCGTGTTCAATGTGGCGACACCGGGAGAACCCGCCCTCGCCAAGACCGGTGCGCGCGCCGTCGCATTCCATCCGAATGGCAGTGAGATTGCTTTGCTCGGCGGCGATGACAGCGTGCTCGTCCTGGATAGCAAATCGTTCGCAGAGCGCGCCAAGCTCGACGTCGAAGGTGTTCGAGCACTCGCCTACAAAGAGGCCGGTTTGCTCACCGGAGATAGCGATGGGCGCGTGAAGTTGTGGCCGAGCAAGGGCGAGCCCAAAACGCTGCTCTCGCTTGGGAAAGAAATCGTAGGTCTCGCGGCCGTAGGCGAACGTATTGCGACGCTCACCAGCGATGGCGTCGTCGCGCTGTGGGACCTGAGCAAGAGCAGCAGCGCTGGAGCGATGAGCAAACTCGATCGTTCACAGATCACCGTGGCTGCGTTTGCTGGCGCAGGCCGCATTGTGACGATCGGCGACACGGCTACCGCCGAGCTGTGGAGCCTGGCCGCCGCAAAGCCAGAAAAATCACTAGCGGCTCACACGAAAAAACTCACCGCGCTCGATGTCAGCGCGGACGGCACGCTCATCGCAACGGGTGGTGCAGATGGTTCCACGCGCCTTTGGAATGCAGCGACCGGAGAAGAAATTAAGAACCTGGCAGGCGGAGTGCCTGTGCGCAGGGTCAAGATCGTAGACAAGAAGACAGTGGTGACGGGCCACGCAGATGGCGCCATCCGCGTGTGGAACGTTCAAAAAGGTGCGGGACGCAAAGCCGTGAGCGCCTACGGTGACATCGCCATGGCGATTAGCCCAGATGGCAAAAAGGCGATGACCGCTGGCACCAGTGGTGCCGCGCAGCTCTGGAAAGTCGCGAACGGGCGTGGTGACAAAACCATCTCGCCAAGTGGTGCGCGCTTTCTGAGCGCCAGCTACTCGCCTGACAGTAGCGAGCTCGTCACGGGCGATAGCAAAGGAAAAATCCAACTCTGGCCGGCCAAGGGCCCCTCGAAAGTCATTGGCACGCACGACGGCGCCATCAGTCAGGTGTCCTTCGATTCGACCGGCAAACGCATCGTTTCCGCAGGCGCCGATCGCATGATCATGGTTTGGGAAGTGGCAGGCGGCGACCCCATCAAAATCGCCGACCTCGGCTTTGAACCGAAAACCGTAGCGATCAGCAAAGATGGGAGCAAGGTGCTCGCGGGCGGCGCGGATGGTGCGCTCAAAATCTTCGTGCTGCCAACGACGGATCCTTACTGGCGTGCGCCTCTGCTGCTGCGAACGGGCCCAGAAGTGCTGACCCATTCAGGTTTTGTCGCGCTCGGAAAAGAGCCAGTCGCAGGGGAAAAAGCGTGGCGTAAAGCGGCCGCCGAGCGGGCAAGTCTCGCAGGGGAAGCACGTGATGCTTCGCTCGTCTGTTTCCTCACGCGAGACAAACTCGAGCTTTGGGATGCAGCGGGTGACAAGCTCATTTCGCAAAATCCCGCATCGAAGATTGAAGACCTCATCGTCACGCCAAAGGGCTGCGTGACGCGCGCGGCGGGTCTCGTGAACTTCTATCCGCGAGAAGGCGAAGTACGCACGGTCAGCGCCACAGCGAGTGCCATTG
>JBIKMD010000672.1:0-3853 GCA_044359465.1 Myxococcota bacterium | reverse complement strand
CAGGCGCCTCCATGCGTCGAACGCATCAGCCACGTAGTGAGGCGCCCACACCTGCGCCTACAACGCCGAGCCGTACACGCGGAACAAGCGCACCGTCTTTGCAAGCGGCGCCCACCCCAGCCCCTTCGGCTGGTAGCGCGCTCCCAACGTCGGCCCCTGCAGCAACGTCAGCACCTGCAGCAACGTCTGCACCTGCAGCAACGTCTGCACCTGCAGCAACGTCTGCACCTGCAGCAACGTCTGCACCTGCAGCAACGTCTGCACCTGCAGCCGTGGAACAACCCGCACTAGATCCCGCAGCGATGCGTCGCGAGCTCGAAGCGGGTATCGCTAGCATTCGCGCCAACTTTCACACACCTCAGGCCGAGGCGGTGGTGGAAGCGGGCGAACGCTTGCTGTCACGCCCAGTGCCGAGCCTTTCGGACCTCGAGAATTTGCGCTCGGCCATGTCCGCGTTCCGCAGCTCGCTCTCGCTTCCGCAAGCGCTCGTAGGCGGTGGCCGCGTGGATCACGCCATAGAAATGCTCGACCGCGTTGAAGGCTTGATGGCCAATCAAAGCGCAGCGATTCCTGCTGGCATGCCGAATGTCTCGGTTGGCTTCTGGCAGCACCTCGCTGACTTGCTCGCCGAGATTTTCACCTTGGGAATGGCCAACACCCAGACCTGGAATCACGAAGCTGATCGCGGCGCCGTGCAAAGCGCACTACCGGCGTTGCTTGCCTCTGGTGGCGACGAGCTACGAACGATGGTTGAAGGCGACCGCACGCAAGCACTCGTCAACCTGGCCTCTCTGGTGACGCGTAGCAATCCAGGCATCAATCCAACGGCAGCGCGCAATGTAGCGGACGCCTTGTACGAAGGTTTGCATGGGCACTACCAAGCGCATCCCGCTGCGCCATCGGAAGCGACTCCGGTCACCGCACCCTCCGCTCCATCGGAAACGGCCCCAGACACGGCCTCCGCTGCGCCGTCTGCGCCAGCCGCACCCGGCGGCGCCGCGAGTCCGTTCCTGACGCCAGAGATGCGTAACCAAATCAGCAGGGCGCAATCAGACATGGAGATGGCCGCCAGCATGCGCATGATCACAAGCGAGGAAGCCGCGAGCGTTAACCGAGCAGTCGCTGCGCTCACTGCTTCTCCGACGCGCGCCAACCTCGTCGCACTTCGCGATGCCATTCGCGCTGTTCGCGCCAGTCACAGCACGAGCTCGCCGGTGACCAATGGTATCGACCCCTATTTGACGCAGATAGACCAGGTGCTCGCCGCCAACCCGTCCTAGGGCGCACTTAGAACGCAAACACACAGTGAGACTTTTGGCTGATTTGTGCCCCACATGGCGGTGGTAGAAAGACCCGCCCGCGGCACTCTTTTTAGAGGAGACCTCATGAGACATTTCGATCGTGGCATCCTGTTTGTCTGGTGCATCTCCTGCTCTGCGCCGCAGTCCAACTCGGCAGTCACCGACGATGGTATGACCGGAGGAACGGGTGGCACTGGCGCTGGAGCTAACACAGGCGGAACAACTGGCAGCGTCGTACCTGTCGACCTGAGCTGCGCTGGTGCGGCCACCGCGTGTTCTGCACGCTTAGCTTCCGAGCTGTTTACTACGACAATCGCTGAATCGGCTTGGCACAACATCGATCTGACACCTGCCGATGGCATGACGGGCCTGCAAGCCGCGCTGCGTGCACTGACCACGGATGAGGTGGCGACGCTTCCGCCTACGGATCCGCGGCGGACAAAACCCGTGCGTATCCGACTCGCTGCTGGTGTGTATGAAGCGACTGGTCCGGGTGTTGGCGAGCTGTTTTTTGGCGGCATTCACCGTACCAGCGACAAGCCTCTTTTGATTGTGGCGCAAAACACGAATGCCAACGCAACGGTGCTCATGCAAGGTCTCAACTTCGTCGCTGTCGATTACCTTGCGATAGATGGCGTCACGATTGGCCCAGCCACTGTCGGTCCTTTCGTGGCAGGCGTTGATCCTCAACCCGGTGCGCACACCGGAAAAAAACCGCTGGAAGCCGGCACCGGGATCCACGTCTCTGGCTACGCCGAAAACAGCGGCGGCACAGGGCAAAGCGGTGGCGTTCTCGACTTTGCCGTCTACGGCAAGCAGCATCCGTCTGACCACATCATCATCCAACGCGTCACGATTCAGAATGTGTTCGCGGATGACCTAGAGGCAGGCGTCCTGTCTGGCGGCGGCGGGGCCGACGGCATCAAGTTCAATCAAGCCTCCAATGTTTGGGTGCTCGACTCGACGATCAATCAGACATCGCGTCACGGCATCGACAACGTTGGCGTTCATAACGCAACGTTTTGCAACAACGTGATTGCCAACAATGGTGTTGGCGTAGGTCTCGAAGCAAAGGGCGGGTCGACCAACGTCGTGATGGACAGCAACATCTTCATCAACGTTCGGCGCGTGTTCCTCGGCGGTGAAAAGTCGGATGCAACCTATTATTGGTCGGACGAGACTCCAAGGTCCGCAGAGCACTACGCCTACGAGGCACGCCACGTTATCGCTCGCAACAACATTGTAGTGAACGCACGCGAAGCGGCGTTTGCTTTTGCAGCGTGTCATGACTGTGTGCTGGTGAACAATACATCCTATTTCGACTATGCACTTGGAGCGGAAGATCTCGCGGGTGATGCGCTGCGGGAAGCCGACACCTCAATCAATGAGGATGGTGCAAGCGCCGAATGCATCACAGGCGAAGGGGGCGATACGATTGAACTGTGTTGGAACGTCAGCCCGTATCCCGCTGAGCTCATGCTTCAAGACGACAACCCGCTGACACCTGATGACAATGAGCGACGCATGCGCCCGCTCACGAATGCGCGTAATGCCATGTTCAACAATCTCTTCATCAACAAACAGGGATTTTGGTCTGGGCAAAATCCGTTCAATCGCAACAGTGCTGATGCGCAATCACTTGCGGCGGGTCAGGTGGATTACAACTATTGGTTCAACGGCGGGCAAGCGATTGGCGATGGGGCGGGTCTGAACGAAGGTTCGCACTCGCGCTTCCTTGGCAGCGTGGTTGCCGACCCGGCGCTCACCTCAACATCCATCGACACGAGCACTGTGGGTAGCGACCCGAAGATTCAGAGTGATTTGGCCGGTGCTCGCTGCACCTTACGAAATGCACTGAAACCAACTGCGGCCAGCCCACTCGTTGGTGCGGGGCTCTCGTCCGCCCCCTCTGCGCCTAGCTACGACGCCACCATGCAGGCACGCGTGGGTTCTACGATCGGTGCCTTGCAGCCTTAGTCGCTCGATCCAACTGTTACTCGGGCACAGCCACGTGCATGTCTTGGAAGTGCTCCACTACCCATTCAATTGGAACTTCGAAGCGCCCATCTTCTTCGCCGTCATCAGGCGTAGCGGTAGCGGAAGGATCTGTGTCACCCGGCTCGAACGAACGCCACGGGTTTTGCAGCGTCACGAGGCGCTCGCCATCGACTTCTCGACAATCCAGGACGCCGTAGACGTGACCTCCGCAGATACCGAGCGCATTCAGCTCTGGATCGATCTCGGTGCCGGCTTCGCCCGGTGTGCCCATGACAGCAATGCCACCCGCGTTTAGTCCCGCGACCAAACGTTCCCATGTTCGGTTCGCAACGCGCTCGATGCGTTCCGCTTTTTCCGCCGCCTTGTTGCGCGCCGGGGTCCTCTTTGGCGGGTCCGTGTTGAACTCCGTCTGCTGCGGAACCACACCCGTCAGCATCTTGAGCGTGTTCTTTTCGTAACCACCATTGATGGTGTTGAACGAGCCACGTGCGGGCGCTTTACCTTCCTCGTCCTCGACGAGCAGCGCCATGGCCTTCTCCAAAATCAATGGCCAA
>JBIKMD010000670.1:0-3857 GCA_044359465.1 Myxococcota bacterium | reverse complement strand
AGCGATGCGGCACGTGGGCTTGCTCACGACGCCCTCGTTCCTCAATCGTTTTCCTACCTCAGCGACGAATCGCAACCGCCATCGCTCGCGCTACATCTACAAGTTCTTCCTCGATGTAGACGTGCTGCTGCTTGGTACGCGTCCGCTCACCACGAGCAACATCGATGCAGAAACGCCCACCATGAATGACCCGGCGTGCACGTCGTGCCACACCACGGTCGACCCCGTCGCGGGCATGTTCCAAAACTGGGATGACGAAGGTCACTATCGTCCGCCGCAAAACGGCTGGCACAAAGACATGTTCCAGGCAGGCTTCAACGGCGAGAACTTCAAGCCAGGGAACAACGTCGAACCTTTGCGCTGGATGGCGGAACGCATCGTCAAACAACCCGGGTTTGCGCGCGCAGCAGTCAACACCATGTACAAAGGGCTCACAGGAGACGATCCCGTCGGCATTCCTGTCGACGATGGTTCGCAAGCGTCAATCTCGGGGTTTGCGGCGTTTCAGGCGCAGCAAGATCTCTTTTCGGAGATTGGCACGCGCTTCAAAGAGTCGAACTACAATCTGAAGACTGTGGTGAAGGGCATCATCCTGTCGCCTTACTTCCGAGCGATCAACATCAAAGAAGGCGCACCGGCCGAGCGCGAGCTCGATTACGCGGGCATCGGTATGAACCGCTTGCTGACGCCAGAGATGCTCAACCGCAAGATTCAAACGGTGCTCGCGCTGAATCGGCACTGGGGTGAGCGTGGCCAACTAGAGCCGGTGCAATACCTGCTCAGCAACGACCATTATTTGATTTACTACGGCGGCATCGACTCGGTCGCAACGCTGACGCGCATTACGCACGCGAACGGCATCCAAGCGAACGTCGCGCGGCGCATGGCCAACGAATTGGCGTGTCAGTCTGTTGCGCTCGATCTCTCGCAGCCAAAGGACAAGCGCGCGTTGTTCCCGTTCGCTGACGCGACCACGCTGCCTGAGAACGTCGACACCCTAGATGACACCGAAGGCGAAGGCGCAGCAGCCATTCGTCACAACATCAAGTACCTGCATGACCGCATTCTCAACGAACAGTACGATCTCGGCGACGAGCAGTTGCTCCTCACCTACGATCTGTTCATGACGACCTTGCGTGACGGCCGCTGGCGCATTGCCAATGGCGCAGCTTCCACGGCCCTGCCAAACGAATGCCGCGGCACGCGTGACCACTGGACGAACGAAGAAAACAAAAAAGGTCTCTCACAAGATCCCGATTACACGATCCGCGCTTGGATGGCGGTCGTGTCGTACATGCTCGGCGATTACAAATTTCTCTACGAGTAAGGAGGCTCTCAATGGATCGGCGCGATTTCCTACAAAAAGCCGCAATGATGGGCCTCGCCGTGTTCAGCGCTCCACTCATGGGGCGCACGGCGCGGGCTCAAGCCGCAAACAACACGCCCTACAGTGGGCCATTTTGGATCTTCATCAACGCCAACGGTGGTTGGGACCCTACGGACCTTTGCGATCCCAAGGGACGCGCCAATGAGACCGTGAGAGATCCGGTCAACACCTATTTGACGGGCGATATTGTGACCAACGGCGCCATCAGCTTTGCGCCGCACGCGGGGCACGGTGAGTTCCTCAACAAACATGCGTCACGCATGACCGTCGTGCGTGGCATCGACTTGTCGACGAATGGGCACGGCGAAGGCTTGCGCCACCAGTTTAGCGGTCGCTTGCCGGAAGGAAACCCTTCTCTCTCGGCGTTAATTGCGGCCACCTATGCGCCGCAGCTGCCCACGTCATTCTTGACGGCGGGCGGCTTTGACACCACCAACGGCGTGGTTGGTGCGACGCGCATCGGTAACCCTAGCGTGCTGCAAAGTATCGCGTTTCCAAACCAGGTGAACCCGACGGAAAACATGCCGATGGGGCAGCCGAACAAACGCAGCTTCCATGACGAAGTGGTGGCGGAACGGATTGAACGTTACCGCGAGCAGCGGTGGGCCTCACTCAAGAACAACCAGCGTTTGCCCCATATTCGAACGGCCATGAACGAGATGTACACCGCGGGTTTGGACCAAGGCACGCTCAAACAAGTGAGCGAGCTGATTCCCAATCCGCTCTCGCGTGACCGTTTCGAGAGCCAGATTCAGATCGCGCTCGCTGCGTACAAAGCCGGTGCCTCGATCAGCATGTCGATGGGCTTTGGCGGCTTCGATACGCATGGCAATCACGACGCAAGCCACATTCCGCAGATGCAGCAACTGCTCACCAAGGTGGACTTCCTGTGGAATGAAGCCGAACGTTTGCAGATCGCGGACAAAGTCGTTGTCATGTTGTCGAGCGAGATGGGCCGGACGCCCAAGTACAACGCTGGTAACGGCAAAGATCACTGGTCGATCACGAGCGCAGTCTTGATGGGCGCGGGCATCCCCGGCGGACGCGTGATCGGCGGCACGACGGAAAACGTCGAAGCAATGAAGATCGATCCGGACACCTTTGCGCTGAAAGATCCCAAAGACCCAACCGGTGTGCTGATCACGCCGGCCATGATTCACGATGCGTTGCGTATCAAGGCGGGCGTGAAAGACGAGTTCCGCCGCACCTTCCCGATCTACCCAGAAAAGCAGATCGACTTCTTCAAGTCCTGAACTTCCGCTTCGTAAGCCTGACCAAACACACGTTCGCGCAAACGCTCTGACACTGGAAACACCATGGGCAGTGGGCGCCAGGCCACGCGTTCCTTGGTGGTCTCATCTACAATCTGACCTGACGCGAGCGCCCAGGACATCTCTGAGAGTGAACGTGAGCCGCGCAGCTCATGGAGCGCACGGGCAAAGGCTTCGTTCTTCGGATCAACAAAGCGCAGGAACGGACCACCCACGGCAGCTAAGTGGTAGTGACCAGGAACAAACACAATACCGTCGAGTCCAAGACGTTCGCACACCATGACCAAGAGACCTACGGCCTCATTCGCCATGCCTAGGCCGGGATGTTTTTGACCCGGCAGCAATGGTTTTGTGCCGCTCGTTTGCCGAGGATTCTGCATGAGCAACCACTCGACGTAGAGGACCACGGCATCACTGATGGCGTGGGGGTCCACGCGCACGCATAACTCGACGAGTAGCTCGCGCTTTTGGGCATCACCGAACACACGCACCACATGACCTATGGGGTCGTCCAACTTGAGCTCAATGCACGGCGCGACGAAACCAAGGGTGCGGAACCGTTCGAATACGCCGTAGCGCTCCAGCATGAACTCGAGCACGTGCTGCGTGTAGTGCGAGAGGAAACGGTGCTCCTTGGGCGTGGCCTGGAGGTCACCAAAGATATCGGCTTCTGTGAGCTTGAACGTCTCTTCGAGTGGCTCCTGCTGACGCACGAGCCGCATTCGAGCGAGCGTCATCGCTTCACTATGAGGAGGATTCACCGGTTTTCCCCGCGCGAGCTCACCGTAGAAGGCTGCCTGGTAGCGCCAGGCGTTTGCGCCATAGCCGCCCGCAGACAGCACCACGACCGGCCGCGATCCGGCGAGTCTCATGACCAAACGATCGCGTTCGATCATGCCCCGTTCCGTGATGCGCCAATTGCCGATGCGATCATCGCCAGCGGTATCCACGCCGGCAAGATAGATGACGAGCTGCGGTTCGAAGCGCGCAAAGAGCGGCGGCAGCGTGCGCTGCAGCTCGGCCAGATAGACCGAATCAGTGACGTTGGCGCCGAGCTCGATACTGGTGGATTCCACGGCCGGGAGCGCATCGAGCGCCATGTTGTGAATCGAATAGGTATGTACGGTGGGATCACTCGCAAAACACACGCGTGTGCCGTCACCATCATGCAAGTCACAGTCGACAACGAGCACGCGCCC